>CACORA010000113.1 GCA_902629495.1 Planctomycetaceae bacterium | reverse complement strand
TGACGCTCAACAGCCCCTGGCTGAGGCTGCAGCAATGCTGAATCACAGGAGAGCTATCGTTGTTCGAAGTATAGATGGCGTAGATGAAGTGGGACTATTTGCAAAAACGCGAGTGTTAGATGTCTCTCAAGGTCATATTCGAGAATCAATCTGGCATCCTGAAGATTTTGGAATACCGATGCGTACACCGAATGAGAAAACAACCTTGATAGCATCTGATTCCAAGGAAAGTGCTCACTGCATCCGATCAGTTCTCGAAGGTGAACAAGGTCCCCGACGTGACATTGTTGTGATAAACGCTGCTGCACTTATCTGGGCTTCAGGGCATGCAGACAATCTCATTTCAGCAGCACAATTAGCGCAATCAGCAATTGACACCGGACAAGCACACTCAGTCCTTGAACGCCTTCAGGCTGTCTCGCACATTGAAGAGGCCTGATAATGTTACCTACGCTTCAAGTTATTGAACCTTCCCAATCTCCCCCGCACGGCTCTCAACAAATACCCAAGCCGTGCTGTGCTCAAGAACAGCCCACCACAAAGTATCAACAACGTCGCCTCTTCGTTGGTGTGGTACTTGCTATTCTTCTTATGTTTGTTTCCATGGCAGAGATGATTGGGGAAGGCATTGGGTGGGAACCCCCGAATTGGTTGTCTGGGACTACTGGAAACTGGCTGCAACTTTTTCTTTGTAGCCCCATCGTGTTTTGGGGAGGGGCAACCATCCTAGGAGACGGATGGACTGGGCTTCGACGCGGCCGTCCAGGAATGTTCTCTCTGATTGCCCTTGGAGTCGTCGTGTCTTGGACAGTCAGCACTCTCGCAACAGTCGCGCCTCATTCTTTTCCATCTGCTTTCCAAAAAGAAGATGGAAGCGTTGCTGTCTTTTTTGAATCCGCAGGCATGATCATCGTGCTTGTTCAGATTGGTCAGATATTGGAAAGCCGTGCACGCCGCAAAACGACATCCTCCATACAAGCGTTGATAGACCTTTCGCCACCGACTGCAGAAAAGGTGCTTGGACCAGGCAAAACAGAGATTGTAGCGTTATCGGACATCCAACCCGGTGACAGTCTGCGAGTAAAGCCGGGGGAACGAATACCAACTGATGGGACGATCCTCGATGGTTCCACTTCCTGCGATGAGTCACTCCTCACCGGTGAACCAATTCCAGTTCATCGAACAAAGGGGGATCATGTGCTTGGAGGAGCGCTCAACGGGCTAGGAGTCATCACAATTCATGCCGATGTCGTAGCCACCGATTCACTTGTGGCTCGCATCAGAAAACTTGTCCAGTCTGCTCAGGCCCAACGAGCACCAATCGAACACATAGTAGACCGAGTTTCGGCGGTATTTGTGCCGGCGGTACTTGTTATTTCACTCGCTACATTCGTTGGATGGTCAATGTTTGGTCCGCAACCAAGAATGGTTTTGGGATTGCTTTCATCTGTAAGCGTTCTTGTCGTTGCATGCCCGTGCGCTCTTGGACTGGCCACGCCACTTGCAATGACAGTTGCGATCGGCAAAGGGGCGCAGAACGGCATCTTGGTTCGAAACTCAGAGGCAATTGAAAAACTTGATCACGCAAAGATCATTGCATTTGACAAGACAGGAACTCTCACCCAAGGTCATCCTGTAATTGAACGTGTATGCTTCTTCAACGACGCAAAGACCCTTGTAAGCCTTGATTGCACACAACCCCAAATCTGGAAAGACACAACAGCTCGGTCACTACTCGCCATAACTGCCAGCATTGAGGCCACGAGTGAGCATGCCTTAGCACATGCATTTACCAATGCCGCAAAAGAGGCTCAGTTGGATTTAATGCCTGTGGATAATGTGGTGGCTTTTGTTGGAAGTGGAATTCAAGGACATGTTCAAGGGAGTTCGGTTTCTATTGGAACTGAAGAATTCTTACGCCAGAAGGGCGTTGACCTTACAGAATACTCGACGAGTAGAACACCATCCGGCTTAGCACCCATGGGGTCGACTATGATTTTTGTCAGTATCAACCAGCATCTTCGTGGTTGGTACACGCTCTCTG
>CACORA010000112.1 GCA_902629495.1 Planctomycetaceae bacterium | reverse complement strand
CTGTCCACGGATGTTCGTAAGAAAATGACAACGCGGATCAAGGAACTTGCTGAAGAATCCCGGGTGTCCATTCGGAATGTTCGTCGAGATGCGAACAAGTCCACTGACGGTGAAAAGTCTGGCGGAACGATGACGGAAGATGATGTTGAGTCAACAAAGAGTGATGTACAGGATCTCACAAAAAAGTATGAGCTACAGGTGGGAGATCTTGCAAAAGCAAAAGAAGTTGAAGTGATGGAATAGTGTTCACGGATACAAGGGTCTGGTAACATCGTGCAGTCATCAAGTGCAATACCCGTCTCAGTTACTGACGTGGTAAAGCGGTATGGCCGCCGGACAGTGCTTGATCAGGTGTCACTGCAGGTCCCATCTGGTATTACCGGGCTGGTAGGTCCAAACGGCGCTGGAAAGAGTACGCTGGTTCGTTCAATTCTTGGCCTTGTGCGGCTTGCCGGCGGTAGTGTTCGAGTCTATGGAATGGATCCTTATGTTGATCCACGAAAAGTGAGACAAGCCGTTGGGGTTGTTCCTGAAGATGAGTGCATGGTCCCAGGGCTTGCTGCCGTTGAAATGGTTCGCTATGCAGCAAGATTATCGGGTTTGCCGAGTATAGAGGCATTGCGTCGAGCTCATGAAGTTCTCGATTGGTGCGATGCGGGGCAGGAACGGTATCGTTCTGTTGAGACCCTTTCTGTCGGCATGCGGCAGAAGGTCGCATTTGCTGCTGCTATCGTGCACGATCCAAAATTGGTCATTCTTGATGAACCGACCAACGGCCTCGATCCTCTTGAGCGACGAGCAATGCTCGGACGGTTGAAGACATTGTCGCGTCGGCATGACAAAACCGTGTTTGTTTCGACACATGTACTTCCTGACGTTGAGTCCATTTGTGATCATGTGATTGTCTTAGCCGATGGTCATGTGAAATTATCAGGATCGATTGATTCTCTGACGAGTCCGAAGTCTGCTGAGACACGGATAGAAGCGACAGGCTCATTGGAAGGATTCGTGAAACAACTTGTGACTGTCGGTCTTGAGGCTACGATCATCCAAAGTGGAGTGATAACGCTAAGAACACCTGATCAATCAGGTGTTGCTGCAATCTGGAACATAGCTGCAGATTGTGGTGTGGTCATCAAGTCGTTCTCGCAAGCCCATCGACCGTTGGAAGAGGTCTTTATTCAGGCTATTCATTCTTCAGAGGAAGACACGCATGCCGTTGCATGATGTTGGGTATCGTGGTTGGGCGGGTCGCCGTCGTGGAAATGGCCAGGCTGTGGGTGTCATTACATCGACGGGAATCCGGCTTGCATGGACAAGCCGATGGTTGAGGCGTGCGCTCTTGTTTGCATGGAGTCCAGCCTTGTTTTTCGGTGTGAGTTTTTTCGCATTTGAACAGGCCATTGATGAGGGGAGGTTCTCATCAATGCAGGAAAGAGCTCAGAAGGGACGCAATTTAGATGGTGTCGGCATGCTTGGCACCTTGCTTGCAAATACTCTTGGTCAATCTAGTGATGTGAATGAAGCAGAAACAGAAAAGGAAAAAATCTTACGGACAAGAAGGCTTGTGTGGTCCCGATTATTGCTAGCATTCGTCCGAGCCCCACAGGCTTTGCTTTTGGCCGTTGTGATTGGGCTCATAGCACCAACTCTTATCTCCCGAGATCTTCGAGCAAAGGCATGGCTGATCTACTTCACTCGTCCTGTCAGTAGACTGGAATATATCCTTGGAAAATGTCTTGTGCTTGCCTGCATCATCGCAGGCATTACATTGCTGCCAGGCCTTGCTCTCTGGTTCATGGGTGTCATGGTGAGTCCAAGTGTGTGGATTGCATACGCCACATGGGACCTGCCAATAAAGTTGATTGCATCTAGTGTTGTATTGATGGTGCCAACGTCACTTTTGGCCTTGGCATATTCTTCTCTTACGTCAGAAAGTCGAATCGCCAGTTTTGCCTGGTTTGCTACATGGGCGGCGTGTTGGATAGCGCATTCGTCGCTCACCACTGCAGAATTAACATCCCCTAACCAAGAAGTGGACCAATCTGGCAGAACGCAA
>CACORA010000111.1 GCA_902629495.1 Planctomycetaceae bacterium | reverse complement strand
GTTGGTGAAAAAAGCCACCCCAACCAGGGGTCGAGTCGATTGAGAATACGATCAGGATCGATGCCACGAAATCGCAAGGCCATCACATTTGATATCCATGCAACCCACTGCTTCCAGATACGCTGACGCCTCTTTTCGAAAAGCTGAGGCCCCTGGCCTGGCCTATCGCCAATAACAAGACCTGATCGATGGAGCGTTGACACAAACCGTGCAAGCTCTTCAGCCGTAATGCGCCGCGGTGGAAATTTTGCTTCAAACTGATCCTTCAGCCCATCAAGACTGACCTGACCATCAAGCATATCCAGGAGGGCATACTCCTCTGGGCGGAAGCGAAAATAGTGCAGTGAAATCGGATCCTTCACAACAAACCAAGCCTGCCCCTGATACACCTGCCGGTTTGTCAGAATATCACCACGCCGCTTCAACCCAATGGGTCGCGTTGTGCTGGAACGAAAGGCATCAGCAGCTGTAGACATGGCTTGAAAGGCAAACGCCCATACTAGTTTTGACGCATAGGTGACAACGGATTTTGTGATGAATGAATCGTCATTCGTGCAGATTGACCAGCCCGAAGAACCCACTGTTTCGACTGGGAGTTTTGTCGATTATCCACTTCTGCCACCACTCGAAAATTATTGCCAGCCTGCACCAACGGACTGGTAAAAACAATTCGTCCATCAAACGATTCACGTTGACCACCAGCTAATTGAACCTCAACCGTCACAGGACGATCTCGAACGTCTTCTGCATTCCACTGCCTTGCATTCACAAACCCTTCAACCCGAAGCTTGTCTGTCCGTACAACATGAGCCAGGGGGTCGCCTGGCTGCATCCACTCCCCCTCATGAGGAAAAATCTGCACAACGACACCCGCGAGTGGAGACTTGATAAGGCGACGTTCAATGGCATTCTCGGCTGCCTCAAGCTCAACACCCTTACTCGTCGCAGCCAGTTTGTTCATCTGCTGCTCCAACTGAGCCTGTTCTATCTGCAACTCTCCTTTTTTATGATTGAGCCTCAACCGCTCTCGTTCAACTTCTGTGACACTATTGGGAACTTTCGAGTGTGACTCAAGCGCTTTCTGGTGCTCAGCCTCAGCAACCTCTTCGGCAGCAATCGAATACCGTATATCGACATCACTTTGTGCTCGTGCTTTCGCCTGATCATGATCTGATTGAGCCCTTCTCTTTTCCATTTGTGCCTGATCATCGTCAATCTTGGCAATCACGTCATTTCTCTCAACAACATCACCTTCACGGATACCAAGGCTCACCAGCACCCCTCCCTCGCGAGCTGGTACTTTGGCCTCCTCCACAAGTGACACGAGACAATTCTCTAGCACTGGCTCAACAGATGCCTCCGGCGTCTGCGCCAACACGCCACACATCATCATGGCATTCGCTACTCCACACGCCAGAACACATGCCGCATTTTTTATCTCCATGGGCAACACCCTCTCCTACCAGATTCGGAAAAAGACCTGTGTTTGAATAAACGCAAGTACGTCATGAAACCAGACAAAACCCAGAGCTCGTTGCCCACAATTGATTCGTGCCGTCACAGAGGCACCTGCCCCAAGCTCTTCTTTTTCATGACGCGAAGGATCAATCGTGATGCGCACCAACACCGTATTCCCCTGCTCACCACGCACCTCAGCCTGCTCATGAATCTCCTTCACTGATCCATAATGACGAGTGCCGGGATCCGTCGCAAGGATGTAGTCAACCTCCAACTCCCTTCCAGCCTGCTGCGCCTCCTGCATGGCACGATTCACATACCCCAACCGATCATCAGGCATATGCACCTCGAGCTCCCACGGGCCCGTCTTATCTGCCACCGTCATCAGCACTTGCCCCTTCTCAACGGGTCTGAGCAAGAGTCGATCACGAACTTGCCAGGTCACAATCACACCATCAATGGGACTACGGACTTCCAAATCTTTTTTCTTTTTTTGATACAGCGCAAACTGTGTTTCCAAACTCTCGATTTCCCTTTCAAGTTGCGCTGCTCTTCCTGCCATCCGAGCCTGCTCATCTGCTGATATTCGATTTTCTTCAAGCATTGCCCGC
>CACORA010000110.1 GCA_902629495.1 Planctomycetaceae bacterium | reverse complement strand
CTACAGCAACGATAGCTCGTAAACGGGTCACACGATTGTCCGCACCTACAAGCTGCCGGAGCACTGCGACACCAGGAGGTCCGACCACTCGAAGTGCTTCGATAGCTGCTTCACAAATTCGATCCGTATCGCCGTGCGCCGCAAGATCGAATAGCTTTTGCACATGTTTATCAAGTTGCCAGCTCCCAATAAGTTGAATTGCAGCCACTCTGATAGCTTCATCAGGTGACTCAAGAAACGATGTTATGGCATTCAAATTTCCAGATGGCTTTTCTTTTCGAACCCGATGCGCTTCAAACAACGCATTCAGAACGGTTGCTATCGCAGATGGCTCAAAGCCTCCCGAAAGGGCTTGATCGAGCATCGTTGTAAGCTCAGCTTTTCCTCCTGTTGTACGAACCAAATTGATCCATGGCCCACTTCCATCTGATGGCATGGGGCCACTTGCTAACTGTCTCGAAAGGTATGCCGCGGCTCGTGTTGGTTCGATAGCACTCAGAAAAAAATCAAGTTGCTCTTCCTGGCCGGAGGAATGTGGTTTCCACTCGCCTTGACGTAATGCTGCCATAAGCGGATCAGTGAGTTCATCCATTGTCGTTGCGAGAGCAAAGTCAATAAATCGGTCACGCGGATGCTCCAGTGCCAGCAGTGCAACAGTCGCTGACTCAGCTGTCTTCAATTTCCCGAGGCCTCGAATTGCCTCTAAACGCACGCGTGGATGCTCATCATGTATTGCTGCTCGCAGGAATCCCATTCCTTCAGAAAGGCTGATTGGAGGTGAGGCCTCGGCCTCAGGATCCACCAGATCACTTACTACCCGAATGACAGCAGCCCGGATGCGTGGATCCTTGGCTGACGCTAATGAAGAAATCTGCGACAAGGAGATCTTATCCAGACAGTGCTGGAGCCAAATACCCTGCAACTGGCTGTACTCATCTTCTGCATGTTCTGTCCACTCCTGTACGGTATCAATATTCTCTTGACCCCGCTCCATCAAAACACGTCGAGACTGATTCCGTGTGTATTGATCATCTGAGGCTAGTCTCCTCAACAACGCTTCAGTCTCGAGTTTTGTAAGATCCTCTTTCTTTTTATTCTTTGCTTTCTTCCAACTCACACGCCAGATGCGACCATGCCAACGGTCACGGCGTTCATCACGAAAATCTACTTCACCGTGGTTGATAATCGGATTTGACCAATCTGCAATGTAGAGGGCTCCATCCGGCCCTTGCTTGACATCAATGGGGCGAAACGTACTGGCTGATGTACGAAGCAGGTCATCTTCTTGCTTTGTAACAAATCCAGCCCCCTGATCAGACACACTAAACCGGGTGACACGGTTTGCCCGAAAGTCACACGTAATAACTGACCCCTGCCACTCTGGCGGATAACTCTTCCCATACACAATCTCTAATGATGCAAACTTTGGGTAGTTGCCTGGGCTTATCAAATCCAATGTCCTTCGTGCATGCGGCACTGGCTTAAACACTGCACCCGGGAAAGAAAATGCGACCCCAGAAAAGCCCGCCCCGTCCGTTAAGAATGATTGTCCGTACGCATCAAACTGATGCCCCCAAGAATTTACGAGACCACGAAATACAACCTGCATTCGCATGGTTGAGGGGTGATAGCGAAACCCTCCTCCCGCCTTCAGCCTCACAACCCCACGAGACGTTTCCGTATCCGTGCGTGTGTAGATTGATTGATTCATGTACAGGCGGCCATCTGGCCCCCAGCGAAGTGTATGCAGATTGTGGTGCGTATCCTCGGTTCCAAATCCACTGAGCAAACGCTTTCGAATATCTGCCTTCCCATCACCCGTCGTATCCTTGAGAAATAACAAATCTGTACTTTGTGCGACGTAACAACCTCCATCACCTGGCTCGATACCCGTCGGGATCAGCAACCCATCAGCAAATACGGTTGATGAATCTGCTCGTCCATCGTTATTCGTATCTTCAAGAATAAGAATCTTGTCGGGGGATGATTGCCCAACTTCAATCATTGGATAGGCTTCGCTACTCGCAACCCATAATCGACCAGCCGGATCAAAGTTAATCTGAATTGGTTTGTT
>CACORA010000109.1 GCA_902629495.1 Planctomycetaceae bacterium | reverse complement strand
CTGCTTGTTTGGTTGTTCCAGGTACGCCAGGCGTGCTACTCGGGAGATAGTACTCAACATATCCGAGCATCATTTCTTCATACGTTTGTTCACCCCAGCGAACGGTTGCTGTAGGGTCAGGGTTTGCGGGGTTTGCAGAGGAATTGTCGTACCATGCAGTAAACTGCAATATATTTCCGGCAAGAAATGTTTTTGGTTCGGAATATCGGTAAAGAAGTTGCCAGTTAAAATCGTAGTAAGGAATATCCAAAAGCATTTCTCTCGTTCCATTGTCACCAATTATTTCATAGCGACAGGCCGTTCCACGAAGGTGCATGTGTGGCAAGAATCCGAGTACGGTTACGTCAACAGGAAGCTTTATGAAAGCCTCTTCTTGATGACGTGAGGCACCAGGCGGAATGTTGATCCTGCGATTGGAGATTCCACGGACTCGTACCTCATGGTCGGGAGGGCTTTTTGCAAAGACAACACCGATTCGAGTCTGATCCTCCGTAGCCGTACCATTCGGAGTGTAATGCATCTGAAAGACAAGTCTGGCGCCCTTTGGCAGGTAGCGGGCGTATCCATCTGGATAGGCCCAGACCGATTGTCCCGGTACGTATCCTGCCCACAAGCCATTTTCTTCCTGCTGCAACCGTCTCTTCTGGTCCTTGTCTGCTTGGTGCACCGAAACAATAACGTGATGAACGACCTCACGATTCCCCGGTTGTATTTCGATGGCCTGTACCCATTTGGGTTCATCAAGGTTCGTTTCAACAGTAATGTATTGGTACGGCATGACGCCAGTAGCCTTCACAGGTACTGGATCTTGGAACTCCCAAATGGCATCGGGGGTGCCGATGCTCCAGTCGGATGGAAAGGTAATACTAGCAGGAGCATTTTTCTGATTCCCGGCAGGTTGTCCGCTATTGATCCATTCAAGTAATGCTTCACGATCATCGACTGCAAGAGAACGGTCATTTGACCATACCAGTGTATGGTCCACGGACTGTTGTGAATCTGATGACGAAGGCTGATTGACAAACCAAGGCGGCATGGTTTTATTTCGGACGACGGTCTCAATCATGCCTGCATGTGAGACAACATCGTCGAGGGTATCGAGGGCGAAAGGACCGATGCCCCCATCACGATGACACTCAAGGCAATGACGCTGAAGGATTCGAGCGATTTGACCATAGTAGGTGATGGAAGTTGTGTCGCCTTTCCTTGCATTAAAGTGCAGGTCACAACCAGGAGCATTTGTCGCGGAGACAAAAGAGGTTTTCCCTTGGAGTGTTGCTGCAATAGCATCAGAAAGGTACCGATGGCGAGGAGCATCCAGCGAGTAACCGAATCCATACTGATCGTCAACGGCACCATGAAAGATAATCGTACGATGGGCATCCAAGACAATCGCGTCAGTTGTCGTTTTGCCACCAACTCGTTGCGTGAGGTTACCGTCTTTATCGTGAACGTAGATGGCATTATGAGCGGATGCCGCGGCAGATCTCATGTCTTCAATACGGTCAGTTGCAATGGGATTCACCAACACATACTGCACACCGAGAGGAGCCTCTGCTGCAAGTGATGCAAGTGTTGGAAGATACTTTCGACTGAGTGGACAGGATGTACTCGTGAAGCAGAATACCGTTAGATGGTTATCTTTGTGTGCAGTGTTGAGTGTATGTGTTTGGCCATTAATATCTTTGAATTCGAACGACTCCACAAAATCACCAACCCCATGTTCAGCTGGTTTTAGGAGTTGTGGGCCCTGGCGGATTGGCTGAACAGCTAATGATGGTATCTCAACAACCACAATGAGTGTGGCGATGAAGCAGAAAAAAAACTTATGCATGACACAGGAAATTGCACTGAGAAAAACGGACAGTTCGTACGGGTGAGTTGAGCAGACGGTTGGGAATATGCCTTCTATTCAAATTAAACGTGCTTGCACAATAGAAGTTTCGTAGAGAACGGTTCTGGTTGAAGCTGTTGCCATGCGAATAATTTGAGCGACATGTTTTCAGTGCAGTTGGTCCTTCCGAAATTTGCGACATGCTGCCTCAGCTTGATCCCACTGGCCAGCTCGCATCATGAGAATAATGGAAT
>CACORA010000108.1 GCA_902629495.1 Planctomycetaceae bacterium | reverse complement strand
CATAGCTGTAGAAGGAAAACAGAAAAAAACTGAAGCCACGATAATCGCTACAAAGTGAGACAACTGTTTCACGGTGAACATAACTCCAAAAAGGTGAGCGGAAGGACCGATGTGCGTTAGGAATGAAAATCAACGATGCCTGAGATAGCGAACTGTACCCGTCGTTAAAAAAACCGTCAAACCTTTGATTTTTCTTGCTTTGAACAAATGCCTTTCTTCGAGCATTTTACATGCCTGTTTTCGTGCAACGGCCATCCTCGGAAGCTCCAAAGACCGGCTGCTTTCCGATGCAATGATAGGTAAATCCCCGACGTTTTAATTCTTTCGGTTCGTAGAGATTTCGACCATCAATGATCACGCGAGCCTTCATGTGCTGTGCCATCGCGTCAAAGTCAGGACGCCGAAAATCGCCCCATTCAGTGACTACTACCAGACAGTCTGCATCTTTCAACGCATCCATTCCAGATGAGGCGTAGCTCAGCCGATCGCCGTATTTGCTGCGGACGTTCTCCATAGCTTCGGGGTCAAACACTGCAACATGGGCACCTTTGCTCAGAAGAAAATCAATCAGTTCTATCGCTGGGGCGTCCCGAATATCATCGGTTCTCGGCTTAAACGCCAAACCCCATATTGCGACACGGCGCCCTTTGATATCGCCAGCAAAATGCTTCTCGACTTTCATCCCAAGAATGGCTTTCTGCTTTTGGTTTGTTTCATGGACAGCTGAAAGGATCAGACTCGAAGATTGATTTTCCTTCGCAAGTGAAGCAAGCGCTTGGACATCTTTTGGAAAACAACTCCCGCCGTAACCAGCCCCAGGAAAAAGAAATGCAAATCCGATACGACTATCATGACCAATGCCACGGCGAACATCATCGACATCTGCCTCAATGCGTTCACACAAGTTAGCCACTTCATTGATAAAAGAAATCTTTGTAGACAGCATGGCATTGGCTACATATTTCGTCATCTCAGAACTCTCTGGAGACATGACCAGAAATGGATTTTCTGTTCTCAAAAACGGACGGTACAGACTGCGAAGAACCTCTCCATCAGCCTCTGTGCGGACACCCACAACCACACGATCCGGCTTCTGAAAATCATCAATTGCTGCCCCCTCCTTCAGAAACTCTGGGTTACTGGCAACACGACAGTCACGCCCTGTTCTTTCCTTAAGTCGTCGCTCAATACCCGCACATGTACCCACAGGAACGGTGCTCTTCGTGACAACAATCGCATGTTCCGGTAGACAAGCAGCAATCGAATCGACAACCTTCCACAGTGCAGAAAGATCAGCAGATCCGTCATTGCTGGCTGGGGTGCCGACAGCGATAAAGATAATCTCCGCTTGCTGTATCGCTTCAGTCGCATTGGTTGTAAACCGCAGTCGCCCAGCATCAGTATTTCGTTGAACCATTTCCTCTAAACCGGGCTCGTAAATGGGTATTTCGCTTTGATTCAGTGCGGAAACCTTCTTCGCATCAATATCAAGACAGATAACGGTGTTCCCACTGTCCGCAAGGCAGGTGCCTGTTACGAGCCCTACGTAACCTGTACCAACGACTGCGACTTGCATGGCGAGCTCCTGCAAACAATAACTTCCAAAAAATAAATGAAGTCAGAGGAATAGCAACATATTCATTCTCTACGTATCAGCTTCTTCTAATCGCTATGACAGAGCGTCACCTTGAAAGTGTCTAGCAATCACTCCGCAGGGGCTTCCGAAGATGAATCAGCGTCCTCCTGCTCACTCGGGGGCACGGTCACCATCGCAGCAAGCGCATCACTGTCGTCAAGCCGCATGATACGAACCCCTTGGGTATTGCGGCCCATTGGACGAATTTCTTGCACATTGACCCTTTGGATCTTTCCTCTCGCGGTCATCATGAGCACCTGATCATCATTTCGAACAGCAACAATGGAAACAACATGACCATTCCGAGATGTCGTTTTGATATCGCGGATTCCTTTACCTCCACGTTTTTGTGTTCGGTATCGCATCCCGGTAGACCCCTCACTATCTCCTTCCCCAACCGTATCGGTAGCCTCGCCATCAGATGACGTTCCTCCGCCTTCTACGGAATCTGACGC
>CACORA010000107.1 GCA_902629495.1 Planctomycetaceae bacterium | reverse complement strand
GCTCCTCAACAATGACATTGCAGGGCCAGGGACAACGGCCTTTGTTATTGAGCTAAAGGATATCCCAGATGCCCCAACCAATCTGTCGGGTGTCGTGCGTGATGAAGAAATTGAACTCAGTTGGTCTCCACCAACTAATGCAACCGGTGCCGCGTTGCAAGGATACTATGTCGAACATAGTGATGACGCAGGAGTAACGTGGGTTCGGTATCCGGAGGCGTCAGCCACACCACATCTGATATCGGCTGCTGCGACCAGCGCGATTGTTCCAGGCTTAGTTAATGGCACGGAATACGAAGTGCGCATGGTGGCAGTGAACGACTCTGGCATTGATGCTCCCAATGGGATTGGTGAAAGCCTGTATTCACAATCCATTCTGATTACACCACTGGATACGCCTGTTGTTACGCTGAGTGGTGATACCGGTATTCTGCCAGATCGACCAGCGACCGAATTTGACTTTGTGACAAACAATCGCACCATCGATGTCTCCGATCTCCAGCCCGGAGGGACGTGGGAATATTCATTCGATGGTGGTGGCACCTGGGAGTCTGGTGTGAACTCGGTTTCGCCAGCCTTCACGGCACCGGCGGGAACGATTACCTATACAGCAGGCGAGATTCGCGTTCGGCAAACGTACCCCGCGGAAGGGAACACAAGCCTTGAAGGAGCCAATCTACAAGACTGGACATTCGATACTATTCTTCCGCTCGCACCAACGCTCACTCTTGGAAGTTCGGTCACGTCGCCAGTCTCTTACAGTGAGGCGATTGATGTTGCTGGAGTGGTGGCGGTATCTGGAGAACTCGGCGCGTCCATCGTTGTGACATTTACCGATGAACTTGCAAACGAAGTTGAGCAGACGGTCATTGGAACGGGTGCAGCGCAAGCAGTCAGCCTTCTCATAACAGATCTCTTTGCAGACGGTGCAAATCCGAATGGGCTTCGTGATGGGGAGATCACGGTGACCGCTGAGCAAACAGATCTTGCAGGAAATGCACAGTCTCTTGCTCCGGCAGCAATAACATTTTCATTGGATACAACGCCGCCGGTGGCATCAAATCTTACGCTCGAACTGAATTACGATGATGGTGTGCTGCCGCCGACTGACCAGCTTGTCTCTTTCGCTGAGGCGATCGATGCCAATGGCATTCTTCGCGTGGCAGGTGCCCTAGGGAACTATCTTGTTTTGACACTGGCTGATGCATCAGATCCAGACACGGTTTTAGTGACCCCGGCCTTCAACCCTCCCGGTAATGCGGCAACAGGCTCGGAGCAGCAGGTTGTATTGAGCAGTCAGGATGTACAGACGCTTGCAGGCGGTGCGGAGAGCGTTCAAATTGTGGCCAAGTTGACACAAACAGATGAGGCTGGAAATGCTCAAGTAGATCCACCTGTCGAACTGTTGTTTACGCTTGATATTGTTGCTCCAGACGCTCCATTGCTTGCGTTCGGCCCAGGCGTCTCCCTGGATGGACTGGTGTCTCGGGAAGAGGCCAAGAACCATGTTGTGAGTGTGACTGGGGAAGACGGTGCTGCCATGACTGTCACCTTTACCAGTGACAATGGTAACAACGTTGTCACACGGCCGGTTTCGGGTACCGGTGTTGAGCAGGCTGTCTCACTTACCGATCTAGAAATCGATACACTCTTTGGTGCTGGCCCACTGACATCTGTCGCCGTTACAGCGACACAGATCGACGCAGCTGGTAATGCTCAGGCCGTGGGGGCGTCGTCACTATCATTCCTGTTGGATGGCGCAGCACCATCAGCATTAGATCTTCAACTTGGTGTGGGGGTTGATGACGGAGCCACCCTGGTTGAGGCAACACAACTCAGTGGCGCTGTGACATTTATCGCAGAACCTAATGCTGAAATTGCCGTCACAATCACTGGTGCAAATGGACCGTTAGCAAGTCGAACCTACACTGGAACCAATGGTGTCCAGGGCATTGTTCTCACGCAAAGCGAAGTGTCCTATCTTGCTGGACCAACGGGCACAGCAACAGTGACCGTCACAGCATCTCAAATTGATGAAGCAGGAAATCCACAAACGGATCCAGATGCATCAATCACATTTGTGGTCGATATCAGTCCACCGATTGCTCCGTCACTGCA
>CACORA010000106.1 GCA_902629495.1 Planctomycetaceae bacterium | reverse complement strand
TTGTGTTCACCTGAAGCAGGAGTGTTTCCTCCGGCAACCAATGCCATTACAACCTGTGCTGTCACGGCAACACTCTCATGGAAGTTACCAGACCCCCATGATCCGTTCGCGGCCTGACGAGCAACAAGCCATTGTTGGCCTCGCTGGGCAGCCACCTCCGCAGGTGTCAGAGATGCCGTTTCTTCACCATGTGAAACGTTAGAGGAACAACATGAATATGCCACTGCGAAGGAAATCACAATAAGGGGAATATGAAAGACACATGCAAACCTGTGAGTCATGGCAAATCACTTTCCCCATTATCGGATATCGTTGCCCCCATTCCGATGCCGTAATAGAGTTCGACTGCTTTCTTATACTCAGGCGGCACTTCAGCAAAGCCACTCCTTTGCACATGAATTTGGACGTCTTCTGGCAACAAATTCCAACTTCGGGACACGCGGTGATCAGAACTATCGCGAGCCTGAGTGACCAATGAACTGCTTGCTCCACCTGCCATAAATCCTGGATCTGTCGAAACCGACGTATTCATTGTACTCCCTTGGGCTGTTCTATTTTGAGATTTATATGGCACACGTGGCATATGACTATCTCTCTCATGTGATGCTGTAAACGTCACACCCTGACCTTCATTGACATTTTCTAGACGCAGCAAATCTTGTTTCTCTATTTCATCAAGTTTCACCTGCGCTTGCCGAATGTCAGAGAAGTTCCATTGAGAATACTCCACCCTATCCCCTTCAACTGAAGAGTCACTTCCACCAAGATCGAGCACTATCTCACGAAGGATGCTGGCCACGAAAGAGGTGCCTTCAGCAGCCCTCGCAAGTTGGTTGAGTTCGATTGCTTCCACCACTTGACTCAGAAAATTTGGACTGAGAACAGCACATTTGTTCATTATTCTTTCATCGATAGACGGATGAAGTTGCACGAGTTTTGATTGAGCACGTTGGATGCGAACGACAGTATCGTTATAGATCTCAACCAGGCTTCGCAGGTCGTTCCGTGTTGCCTTTTTGAGAGACTCAACCCGCTGACCAGGAGCAGCAGCAAAACGCAAACTCATTACTCTAGACAGACGATCTTGAACGTATGCAGCTATCTGAAACTGCTCTCGACATTGATTTACCAAAGCCTCCCGAATGACGTCCGCGTCAGAACGCTGATCCGTAACATGCGAATGCGACTGAATAGAGTCGGTTGCATCAGCATGATCCTGAGGAGTCAGGCCGAGTTGTCTGTTCACTGACTCTGCCCAACGATCTGAGATCCCAAGTGATGCCATCACGAACACAACTGACAAACAGCCGGCAATCATCCAGAACGTATAGACGCGACCATGCGGGACAGGGAAATACCTTGTCGTTTTAGCCGCCTTCGCCGCATCCAAGACTGCAAGGACACGCAATTGGCTTGCCTGGTCGTTTTGTGAATGCTTGAGACCACCGCTATCCAGAAAATCAACTGCTCGAGAAATACACTCTCCAAGCTCACTGGATTGCCCCTCACCACAGCGAGCAATCGTCAGCCTATTTGGGACTTCTCCAACAGGCCGCATACGTAGCAGAAGAATCACAGCAACGATACTTCCGATGAAAAGCCAGGGAGTACCGGGAAGACCTTCTGGAACAAACGTGATTTCAACGCCTGCCAATACAATGATGATGCCCATCGAAAAAACAAAAAGGCAACCAAGGTTGCCTAGGAAATGAATCACCTCTGCCTTTAAAACGTAGAAATCTAACTGTCGACGAAACGCGGCAATCTCTACATCAAACAGAGAGGGTGATTTTTGCATAACAACTAGATAATCATCTCACGATGCGTGCGGGGCGGCCACCAGACGATGATGCACATGATAAAAAAAACAGCCACGAAACAATGTGCAGCGAACTGCGATGCCAACCAATGAGAAGTATCACTATAACGTGCGTCCAGATCCGCTACAGCATGAATAATATGCTCTGGCATCGAACCAATGTTGTCTGTCAGTATGATACGCCCTTTCTCTGCATGCATAGCGGTCCGCATCGGACCTGTACCCGAAGCATCTGGAGACTGTTCCATTGGCCACGCATTGACGGTCAAAGGGACTTCGACTCTTCGTGCTCTTTTATCCTCTATCTCTT
>CACORA010000105.1 GCA_902629495.1 Planctomycetaceae bacterium | reverse complement strand
AACGCGTATTGAATACTCGAACCACTCTCCATCAGCAACCGGTGACTGGTCAATATCTTTCACATCAACAAGACTGCCTGTTTTTCGTTTATCTGGATACGCATCACAGATCTGCGCTTCATAGCCCTTTTTGAGTGCCCCCTCCTGTGCTTCTGTATGAAAAAAAACTCCTCCGTTTGAACCTGGCAATGCCTTCACATCCATCTTGAGTTCGAAGTCTCGAAAGTCGTGGTTGCTGACAGGACCAACATATACCAGATGTGCCATTGGACCACCTCCTGCTGCAATAGCGCCTTCCTGAATGTGGAATGACTCAGGATGGGCTGTTGCACGCCAGCCCTCAAGACTTTTCCCATCAAAAAGATCTTGCCACGTGTCTTCGGCACCACATGTGTGATGAAGACTCATGAAGACAATCCAGCTTGCGACAACGACCAGTCTGCTTTTCATCTCATTCCTCCTTCGCATCAAACGGGCTATGATTGCACCATCTCCTCGGCAGGGATACACGTGTTATTCATTCACGGGCACTTTACGCCAGTGAGGCATGTCCTCAAACGAGCATCGATTTTTGAGACCTTTATGATACGGTACACTCGTACGAACACCATCAACATTTTTTTGACTTTCTAACGAACTGTCGGGCCAAATGCTTTCGATCAAACAACTCTTAGACATTTGTGAGGGCGTGCCCCGCCGTGATTATGCACCAGGAGACATACTGCTCCACGAGGATAGGCCATCATCAGGCATGCTTCTTTTCTTGGTATCTGGTACTGTTGAAATCATCAAGGGCGATGACATTCTGATAACAAAAGTCCTAAAGCCGGGCTCACCAATCGGTGAAATGTCACTGTTACTCAGGAGACCCATCACGGCTACGGTACGTGCTGTTACTCCAACATGTTGCCTTGTGGTGGAAGACGGCATCTCATTTCTCAAATGCCATACGGATGTCCTTCTAACGGTCAGTGAACTTCTTGCGCAAAGGCTCCATGCAGCAACAACATATCTTGCTGACATCAAGCAACAATACAAAGAACGTGACCCAAGCCTGGCTATGATTGATGAGGTGCTGGATGCGCTCATCCATCAGGCTCACGACGACGATGAACCCGCCAGTGGATCAGAACGCGAAGCCGACCCAAATAAGTAGCTCACTTATGAACGTACTCCTGGTTGCCGATCTCCACTACACCCTCCAACAGTATGACTGGCTTCAACAGGTAGCTGCTGAGTTTGAGGCAGTCGTTATCGCTGGTGATCTCCTTGAAGTGGCATCGCCGGTTCCACGGGAGGGCCAAATGATTGCAGTTTTGAAGCATCTTGAAGCTCTTCAAAAGAAAACCTTCCTCATGGTGTGCTCTGGCAATCATGACCTCACTGGCAGAAACGAGGCTGGAGAGAAGTCAGCCGTGTGGATGCGTGAGGTGCGGAATCTAAATATTCCATGCGATGGACAAACACTCACGCAACACGATCTCACGATCTCTATATGTCCATGGTGGGATGGCCCTCACTCTCAAAAGCAGGTTCTGTCCCAACTGACCGAAGATGCACAACAGAGACAGCACCGATGGGTGTGGGTGTATCACGCTCCACCCGAAGATACATCGATAAGTTGTATCGGAAATCGCACCGTTGGTGATTCTGTACTGAGGGAGTGGATCGGACAGTTTTCTCCAGATGCTGTTCTATGCGGTCATATTCACAATGCTCCATTTTTGCAAAACGGATCATGGATTGACCGTATCGGAAAGACAATTGTTCTTAATCCAGGCAAACAGATTGGTGCTGTTCCATCCCATATTATTCTTGATACTACCCGCATGGAGGCTTCTTGGCATTCACTTATGGGAACCACGACCGCTCCGCTACAATCGTCTTCTGATGGCCCGTGATATCAATGCATCGTGTAGATGCATCACGCTCAAAACACCCTTTCCACTCAGGCACATGCAAACACATTCTTCACATTTTTTAGCCCGACACTCTCACGTTCCTACTTTCGTTTTGGCATGCATGCTGCTGACTCAACTGTGTGACACATCTTGTGGCCTGCTGATCGCAGGTGAGATTTTTGACATGAACGCGATACATGATCCAACAACATTAGATGTTGAGGTACTGCAAGACTGGCATCCCGTTGAGG
>CACORA010000104.1 GCA_902629495.1 Planctomycetaceae bacterium | reverse complement strand
ATCAAGCCCATTTTCGCAAAGAAGCCACGAAACACGGTCACTGCCAACAGCGGCGGAAGCAGCACAAGATAAGCGCCAAGCAACGCGAGACCAGGAGCTTCACGCAGCATGATATACCCTACCTGCACGAGAAGACCGGCGTCCTGAGGCGCTCTTGGCAACGGTTGATCAAGTAAAGTCACCCAAAACATCTGAGGTAAGTCCACGTTATTGAGCACTTCTACTTTATAGGGCGTCCAGTACTCAAAGGGACCAAAAAAATTCCAGTTCGGGCCTCGAAGGAATGTGCCAAGAATAATCAGCGTGATCCAAAGCTCAAGAAAACCGAACTGAAACGTCAGATAGCTGAATTTCCTTTCTGCTATCGAGTAATAGCCATTTCCTTTTTTATTGAAGTCCAAATAGGGCATTGCCATTAGTCCGAAAATCACAAGACTTGGCAAAACCACACCTGCATACCATGGGTCAAAGTACACCAACATTTCCTGCAAACCCAGAAAGTACCATGGTGCCTTGGACGGATTCGGAGTCTTGACACTTGAGGCTGGCTCCTCAAGCGGAGCCGGTAGAAAAATAGCCCAGAACAGCAGGAACGCTGAAACAGCGACCATACAAATCAACTCGGTATACACCAAGTCTGGCCACACCAGCACCTTCTCATCATTTTCTTTTTCAACCGTAGGCAATCCTTGAGCGATTCGCTCGTCATTGACGACTGCCTGCTTCGTAGCAACCCATGTGAAAAAAGCCAACAAAAACACAAGGCCAACAATCGGCACATTATCTGGCTTCATCACGATAGCTGCAAAGTTCTCATCCGCCATCGACAAACCCATAAGCAGCAGCATGACGTTGAGAATCGACCAAGCAACCATGGGCTGGACAAAAAACTTACGAAACACAAAGAGCACCACAAGAAGCACAGTGGTCCCCAAGGTATAGAGCACTGGCCCAGAAAGCGCATTGACGACACCTCGAACGGCCGGAGGCAAAGCAGGCACAAGAGCAGGCGAGGCTGACAACGCAAGACTTGCCAAAATCAGCATGACACCAGAAAAAACAGTCCACGTCACAGCCCAGACATTCTGCTTTCGCTGCCAGAGCATAAATGCAGCTACACCATTCATGACTGCCATAAAGGCGTAGTAACCTCCGAGGAAACCAGAAACATCTTGGAGAAAAAAAGCGTTGGAATGCATGAATGTGTCGACTTACAGCGGGCCGCTAATCCCGCCGTCCTTTCTCACTCGCCAAAAATGAATCGCCAACAAAAGAGCAACAACAAGAGGAATCGCAATACAATGCAAAACGTAAAAGCGGTTAAGGGTTTCCTCCCCGACAAATCGAGCTCCAAGGAGACCAAACCTCGCATCGGAACCATCTGTAATCATGTCTATGCCACCGATCGTCAACAGTTGCTGCCCTGGACCCTCATACCCCAGAATCGGCGTAGCTCTTGCCATATTTGAACCAACCGTAATAGCCCAGATGGCCAGTTGATCCCAAGGAAGAAGATAACCGGTGAACGAAAGAAGCAGCGTCAACAAGAGGAGAATAACCCCAACAACCCAGTTGAATTCACGCGGGGGCTTGTAGCTACCAGTGAGAAACACTCGATACATGTGGAGCCACGTTGTAATGACCATCGCATGCGCACCCCACCTATGAAGCTCACGCAGGATCCCCAGGCTCGTCACATCTCGTAGCGCAAGGATGTCGTTATAAGCCCACTCAAGCGTCGGACGGTAGTAAAACATCAGCAGCACACCAGTGACGGTTTCCACAAGAAAGAGGAAAAACGTCACCCCACCCATACACCACGTAAACGAAAGGGCGATCCCCTGTTTTTTTATTGAAACCGGATGCAGATGCAGAAAAAAATTGGTCAGCATCACCACGATACGATTCCGCCTGTCAAGCGGCATCGGATGCCGAAAAATACTTTTCCAAATTTGAGAGTTACGGATGGTTTCGCCGATGGCCATAGATAATCAATCGAATTAGGGAACAGGGATCACGCAGAAACATAGGAAGCAGGATCAGCCCACTGACCCAACTCCTCTTGGAAAGCACGACTTTTATCAACCTCGAGCTGGCCGTCATCAGCTATTTTTATGGCATATCTTTCAAGCGGCCGAGGAGCAGGACCTTCAAAATTGATTCCGTCCTTGTA
>CACORA010000103.1 GCA_902629495.1 Planctomycetaceae bacterium | reverse complement strand
GTGGCCTGCCAAAGGTGACAATCAATAAAATTTCGGAGGACCCGTTTGAACTTCTCGGAGCGTCTGTTGTGCCGCTGCGTTTACGGCACGGCTCTCTTGATATTCTGGGGTTTCGATTTGGGGATCTGGCGTATTGTACTGATACCAACCATATTCCAGAAAAGACATGGCCCCTTCTTGAGAACCTCGATACGTTGATCCTCGATTGCTTGCGACCGTCTTCACATCCAACACATTTTTCTATAAGTGAAGCCATTGCGGTGGCAGAACGTGTTGCTGCTCGTCGTACCTTTTTCATTCACATGTCACATGAGATTGATTATGAGTCACTTTCTTCTCAGTTGCCTGCTCATATTCAACTTGCGTACGATGGTCTTGCAATTCCTTTTCAACTTGAGCATTAGGGCCTGCTAAGCCTCTTCACGGTAGCCGAGTTTTGTGAGAATGCCTGCTGTTGCTGTGTATGCTTCATCAACCCAGTCGAAAATTTTGTCAGGCTCTGGAGAGTACTCCAGTTCGATGCTGAGAACACCGTCATATCCAGTGTCATGAATAGCGGTTAGATAATCAGAAATTGGAGTCACACCATGACCAGGTGGCAAGTCACCATGCACTGTGCCATCACAGTCACTTACGTGTACATGTTCAATCCAACCTTTTAATCGATGGACGTCCGCTGGAGGAGTCTTCACAAGATGAAGATGAGAAATGTCACAGTTCGCACGAACTACATCTGGTTGATCAACATCGCGGAGAAACTGAAGCATCGTGTCGACTGAACGAATAAGGGAGAGTTTAAAAGGTTCAAGTTCAATGGCGATGCGAAGGCCTCTCTTGCCCGCATAGATTCCTAGTTCGCGAACAGCATCCACACCAAGTTGCCACTGTGTTTCTGCAGTAATCACCTCCTTTTGCCACACGTATTCGCCGAGGACGAGTAGAAGGTTCGAGCATCCCAATTCAGATGCAAGATCAAGAAAAGATCTGCAACGCTCGAGATGGAAGCGACGAACGGCGGGATTGAAATCAATAAGTCCAAGAGAAACACAGCACAAACTGATGATAGGCAATTCAAGTTCTTGGCAGGTGTCAATAATCAGATGTTTTTCGTCAGTGTCGATATCAAGGGGGTCAGTAAAGATATCTACAGTATCAAAACCAATGTGCTTGATGGCTTCAAGCCCGAACCGAGTGCCTTTACCGGCCTGGGCAAAAGCAGAATTGATGACACCTAATTTCATGAGAGAATTTCCGAAAGAAGTACTGAACGGTGTTCCTTTGCAGAGATATACGCTGCCTCTACGGCGGCAAGTGTTATGAGATTATCGCGACCAGTGCATAGAGCTTGTTCGGTTCCCTCAAGATCTCTTAACAATTCAGCCAACGGTCCAACAAAAGCATCTGGAAACCATGCTTCATCCCATTGGGGGTGATGCCAGTTTCCCGTTGTGTCTGTCCACGCAAGAGTGCTCGGCTGATGGCGTGGCCATGCAGGCCAGCCAAGAGAACCCTTTGCGATGCCCTGCATGCCCTCGATTCGAAAATTCACAAAGGATTCTTCTTCAGCACCTTTGCGATCTGGACCACTCCAGACGTCATCAAGCGATAGGCATCGAAGTCCACAAGACGAAGACATTCCAGTATCAGTGCTTGTTTCATACTCGAGGATGGTAAGACAGATTCCATCCGAGTGATCAAATTGCTGTGCAGTGCGTGGATCAGAGCGGCTTGAAGTAAAGACTCGCACTGGATTACCAAACCAGAATCTGAATGTGTCTAGATGATGAATCGACATTATTCGCAATGTGACCCAGCCCAATCTTTTTTGCCATGGCATCCAGTGTGGGATAGCTCGCATTTCGATCGTTGCAAGTATTGGCTCACCAAGAATATTTTTTTTCAGAAGATTCTGGCAGGCATAAACTGATTGGTCGTATCGCATGTTCTGGTTGACAACCAGCCGTATATTGGCTTTTTCGCAAAGATCGACAAGTTTGCAGGCTTCTGCATACGAAGGAGCCAGAGGCTTCTGGGCGAGAATACCAGTGATTTTTCCTTTGTATTCAGCAGCCTTCTTGATAACAGCAGGCTGGACATCAGGAGGGACTGCAATATCAAGTACGTGTACTTCTGGGTCATCGAGCAGCTCAATCAGGTTATTGTGAACGCGTTGAATGTCGTGTCGAGCT
>CACORA010000102.1 GCA_902629495.1 Planctomycetaceae bacterium | reverse complement strand
CTGATGTCCTTGGTGTTCCAAAGGCAGCTGTTCGCCACTGGGTGCGTAGTGAGTTGCTTCTAGCCACAAAAAAAGCTGGGGCTCTTGAGTGGTTTGATTTTCAACAACTTGTCATCGGACGCACATTAGCCCGACTGCTGATGAGCGGTTTCTCACTCCGTGAAATTGATGCAAAACTGACAACACTCGTTCCTACAAGCCAATCGAAAGTAGTGCCGTGTACGAGTATGATCCTCATTGACGGCCGTAGGCTGAGTATCAAAAAACGAGGAATGATCTTAGGTGCTGGCGGACAATTGCAATTCCGATTCTACACTGATGCACTACATGACGTCGACTCTGCACATGACCAAATAGAGCGGCACTTCGAAACAACAACGATCAACGACCGAGAGTGTTCCGATAACTCAGTTGAACTCCCTATCGGAGCAGAACTTTTGGATCTTGCTGCTGATCTTGAATCAAATGGCGAATTTGTTGAAGCAGCAGAAGCCATACGAGCTTTCCTGCAATCAGAACATCCATCACCGCAAGTCATGTTCATGCTCGCAGAGTTGCTTTATCGTTCTGGCGATCTGACTGCAGCCAGAGAACGCTACTATGCCACTCTCGAAATGGATGCCGATCATCTGGAGGCTCGCACGAGCCTTGCTTGTGTCTTAGCAGAGTTAGGAGACCATGAATTAGCGATTGCCGCATTAGAAGGCGTCTTGCGGCAAGAGCCTGAGTATGCCGATGCTCATTGGCACATTGCGAGCGTACTACACGAATGCGGCCAACTTTCTACTTGTCGCCAACACCTAAGAATTTTCCTTGCACTTGCCCCTGAAAGCCCTTGGGCGTCACTCGCCCGAGAGCGACTACAGCAATAATGGGCTAGTATGCTCCCCACGGTCCTCGAACTTCATAGACACCAAACTGCACAGTATCACTTGGCTGGGTAGGCGTTGGCAGAAAACGACCACCCGCACCAGGAACGACACCGACCCCAGGATAGGGACGACGAAACTGCGAGTACAACGGCGTCACGCGCGAACTTGGCACACCCCAAGAGTATTCAGACGTAAATTCTGCAGTGGGTGGCACGACGAGAGCCAAGGGACGACCAATTGATGGATCATACCAGACACTATGCCAGCTCAATCCCTGGCTTCGTAGGAAGTAACGCTTTTCAATAACATCGTGCTTCCAGCAATGACCAGCATGACCGTGGCTGCCACATGCGTGTGGACAGCGGACACCGTGGCGTCTGCATGACATACATTGCTGACAATGACGATAGTGACCACATGATTGACAGTCTGTAGTTCCACACTGATCACATTGTGAATGTCGGTGAGCAAAGCCTCCGGCCCATGTCACACTCGTAATGCCACAGATGATAATAATTCCACATATGACTATCTGCCACAAACGTTGAAGATACATCCTCATTCTACGAACTCCTTTGTCTGTGACGTGTTTACCACCAGTATGCATTCACTCTTGTTCGCATACCTGTCGTACAACATGACCTCACGTACCGACGACGATGTTGATATAAAAACTCATGAGGCATAAAGGGTGGATAGGTATTCCACGTATGCCCAACACGTGGAGGCACTGGACGTGGTGAAACATAGAGCTGGGCACCTACTCCTGGAGCAGATCCTGCTGGAACTGGTGGCACCCAGTAATTGTAAAAAACATCTGGAGTTGGTCCTTCCACGCCTCTCTCGAGGGGCACTGCCTGTATTTGGGATACAGTGCAAATGGACATGACGATGGCAAACAACGTACAAGCTGTCAGTCGAAACTGTGCTGGAAATTCCATTAATGATCCCCTGAAGCTGGAAGACATGACCCTGCTCGACCCTTTACCGTCCCTTCGGCGTTTGGCGGAACTACCAATAAGACGGCAGTTCCACAACCGTCAAACTCCACCCCTCTTGCCAAGCCCGCGGCTGCCGATCACAGTCTAGGCGAGGAATCATGGCTAAAAAGAAGACTTCTACTCGTCGAAAAAGTGCACCATCACAACGGTCGCAGACCACACGTACGTCTTCGCCAAAAGCGAAGAGAACAAGGCGACGAGCAACAGCGCATGCACTAGCTGCTGGCCAACGTGATATTTCTGTGAGTGAGTTCTTTGCTAAAAACCGCCACCTTCTTGGTTTTGATTCTCCTCGGAAAGCTTTACTGACAAGCGTTAAGGAGGCTGTC
>CACORA010000101.1 GCA_902629495.1 Planctomycetaceae bacterium | reverse complement strand
TCTGGGGCATTCGTCACAGTGTTTCAGATTCCTCCATTCATTGTGACGCTGGCAATGATGCTTGTCGCAAGTGGCTTGGCCTATCTTATCGCGCAAGGACAGTCGATCTACCAAATCCCTGATTCCTTTGTATGGCTTGGGCGTGAAACAGGTTTTTTAGGAGTACCACATGCCGTCACGCTCATGGTAATGCTGTATCTTATTGCACATATTCTCATGGTACGGACAACACTTGGCCGCTATCTCTACGCGGTTGGTGGCAACAGCGAAGCTGCAAGGCTCTCTGGAGTCCCTGTTCGGCGCGTCCTCGTTTTTGCGTATATTGCATGTGGAGCTCTGGCCGGTCTTGGAGGGGTCATTATGGCTTCTCAGTTAAAAAGTGGTTCTCCCACTTATGGAGCGATGTATGAACTGTATGTCATCGCTGCAGTCGTCGTCGGTGGCACTGCTCTCTCCGGTGGTGAAGGCAAAATATTTGGCACACTCATTGGGGCCTTTATTATTGCAGTCATACAAAACGGCATGAATTTATTAAACATCGAAAGCTACACCCAGAAAGTTGTTCTGGGAGTTGTCATTCTCGCTGCCGTCTTAGCTGATCGCCTACGACATCGAACACACTAACAACGCAAGGGCGCTGAGACTCAACGAGCATTCCCGATCACACCAGTCATCACTGACGGAATATGGCCAATTCGATGAGTCTGTACTTCGAAATACCATTTGCCTTCGGACACTTCCACTGGCTTCGTGTACACGCTCCATGGTCCTCGAAAATTCTCGGAGCGACTCATTCGATACCCAATCGACGCCCCCGGGTCAGAACAGGTGAGCGAAAGAATCGCCCCCTTTGGAGTGAAACGCGTTTCAGCTTGGGCAATGGGTGTTGTTGGCTGTTGACCGTTTGGCGGCCAGATCTTCTCTCGAACCAAAATGGTTTCAGGTAAGACAAAGCCCAGATCACCTGTATGCTCAATCCATGATTCAAGATGCCCACGTAACTTATCAATGTGTCCCTGGTGTTCTTTGGATTCGATCAGATTCTGCACTTCCCAAGGATCTGATTGTGAATCATAGAACTCTTCAGATGGTCGCTCCTTCACCGCCATCTGCCACTGCTCTGGTGTCTGTGGACCGCTCTCCTCAAGCGCATAGAGTTCTGCCGTCATGTGTAACTGCTCTCGGTATGCATTGCGAATAATATACGGAAGCTTCGTGATGAAATTTCTCGTGTAGCGATAACGCCCGTCTGACACGGTACGACTTCGATCATAGACAGAGTCAAAGCGATCAGCATTGGCATATGCATGACCACGTCGATAATCATCTCGTTCGCAAGTGAAGGAACCAATAAACGGTGTACCATCAAGACGTGTATCTGGTTCAATATCTGCTACAGAAAGCGTCGAAGGACCAAAATCAATAAAACTCACCACACGTTGACTTCTTGTACCGGCATCTTTCCCATTGGGATGACGAATGATTAACGGCACGCGGGTGCCTGTATCAAAACAGGATCGCTTTCCTCGAGGCAGGCCAACGCCATGATCACTGAAGAAGATCACAACGGTCTGCTCAAGCAGCCCAGCTTCTTTGAGTTCCACAAGCTTGGAGCCCACCCAGGCATCCATGGCCGCAATATTGTTGTAGGTCCGTGCAATGGCGTCACGAACATGTGCCGTATCTGGGTAAAACGGCGGTACTGGAACAGCATCAGGCTTGATCACCTCAGGAGTGCGTTTGGATGTTGGAAAACCCTTGCTCTCATGCGTACCTGTATGATTGAAGACAGCAAAAAATGGTTGACCATCTGCACGATTGCGCCAATGTGCTTTATTACTGGACTCATCCCAAACCGTAACCGGTTCCTTGAATTGATAATCTTTCTTTGAGTTGTTCGTACAATAGTATCCTGCTGCCCGTAGGTGCTCAGGGAAACACCGTACAAATGACGCTGGCACTCCCTCGTATCCTGGAATGTCTTTATATGCCTCTGGGTCTTTCGCAATAGCTGCTTTACTTGGGTTTCCGTTTCGCATTTGCATCGTCCCGATGCGCGTGCAAAACATACCAGTAATTAATGATGAGCGGGCAGGCGCACACACGGGTGATGTCGCAAATGCATTTTCATACACCACACCTTCCTTCGCCAGCCGATTCAAGTGTGGAGTCGGTACCGTCATATCTCCATAAGCATTGATCCATGGACTCA
>CACORA010000100.1 GCA_902629495.1 Planctomycetaceae bacterium | reverse complement strand
GGTCGGTGCAGATATTCGCGTGTGGGAGATTGGGAGGTGGCTCCAGCTCAGCAGCATTGGCAAAGCTGGCATTTTCTATAACCCTGCCTATCAGCGGACCGTTCGAACGTCCGTCTTTACAACAGGTGGCCCAGATGAAACCGTGCCTGGTACTGGACAAGCAGATCAGACAAGTTTCTTCGGTGAAGTTGGTCTCAACGCTAATGTCCACCTTCGAAGATGGCTGTCCTGGCACATCGGTTACAGCTTGTTCTGGCTCTCGGGTGTTGCAACGCCTGCAGAACAACTCTCTGAAATCGATCTTGTTGGGACAGGCACTCCTCTGAATCAGGTCGGCATCAACACAAACGGCAGCGTGTTCCTTCACGGTGTCACGACAGGTATTGAGGCACGCTGGTAGACCCCTTTTGCTCCATAGCCCTCGATCAATTCAATCCGGCGTCAGGAAGCTCCACAACTATGACCCATGAGTCTTCGTGAAGAACCTTGTCTGGATCCTGCATGCTATTGATGACCGCATGCGTGAGAAGAATCTTGTATTCACCATTGGTATCAATAAATCTCGAAGGCAACTGAAGCACATAGTTTCTTCCATCGTGTGACGAAACGGCGCCTCCCCGCAGGCTGACGGTTCGCCCGTTATGAGTCAACTTGATGACATCAAGGGTGACACCGGAAACGGCCTCACTAAAGAGGAGCGAAACTGTCTGTAAATTCTCAGGCGTTACCGGACCCCATTGGGCCCCAGCAGAAAAGGTTGGATCGCCTGGATCAACTGGATCGACTGGATCACCTGGAGATGGTGGCTCCGGTGTCACCGGCTGCTGCAGCGTAATGGGATACTGATCGCTGGATCCGACAGTATTTCGTGCCTCAAAGATGTAGTTACCATCATCTACGAGACTGAAGTCAGACAACACCCAGACTCGCGTACTGTCAGCCCGAGCCGTACCGACTTGTGTTTCTGTTGCACCAAGGATGGCAAAAATATCGACATCTGTTCCAGGATCTGCCTCTCCCTGGATCTCCAAGGACGCGTCATCCGTCAATTGGTTTTTCCCAATATTTCCAACATCTGAACCAACATTATCCAACATTGCATTGATAACCGGTACGGTCGTTGGCGTCGGGTCAGGAGTTGGTGTTGGTGTTGGTGGCGTTGGGGTCGACGTCGAGTGTATGGAGAGCACATACGCCTTCGACATTGCAACATTGCCAACCATGTCGGTCATTCTGGCCTTAAAGCGGTGTGTTCCATATGGCAGTGTGCTGGTTCGGAATGTTGCAGAGAGACCATCCTGACTGAGCACGGCAAAACCAATCCGAATATTTCCAAGGAATATTTCAACTTGGCTGGCACGTTCTGGGAGGGCCACACTGAGATCAATCACACGATCTGTCGATACGCCACCCGGATCAAGCCCACCTGTTTCAGATTCAACATAGTCAATGACTCCGCCACTGTCGGACCCTGTAATGGACTGCTGTCCAATTGGAAATCCAACTGCATTGTCAAGATTGATAGTAAACGAGGACGACATCGTGCCAACGTTGCCCGCACGATCAGTTGCTTCGGCTGTGAAGACATTCAGGCTCTCGCTGCTCAGGATCCCATCGTCAACTTCAAAAATCCATCCTGTACTTGTTGGATTATTGATCGTACCAAAACCAAGCGATGATCCCCCAAGGAAAATCTCGATCTGACTCATTGGTTCATCTGTACGTCCATACAACTGTGGCCGACTGTCATTTGTGATGCCGGTCATGTCAGATCCATCGGCATCTTCATAATTCCCGATAAGCCCCTTGATTGGTGAAATATCATCGATCGCATCGTCAATAAAGGAGTCGGGGCTTCCAGAATCGATAACAACCGAAACAGTCGAACGTGGACTGACGTTTCCTGCAACATCCACCTGCTCGGCTGTCACCTCAACCATTCCATCACCCAATTGAGATACTTCTTCATTGGTCAAAACGATTGACTGTGGCTCAAAGAAGGTGAGGGCTTCATTCATGCGAGTCTCCGTTGCATTCTGCGAGAGAGTCAACCCTACAGCAGAATCCACAGACTGAATGATCGTATCGGCGGCAATGCCAGCACCAAATACCACCATGCCTGCTGAAAGCCCCGTTGTGTCTACATTCACCACTGTTGCGGATCCATTGGTGAGATCACCAGACACACCAACTGAAACCTGAGCAGGCAACTGCCGCTCGATGGTCGTTCC
>CACORA010000099.1 GCA_902629495.1 Planctomycetaceae bacterium | reverse complement strand
TTACATACAAGCACTGATTTTGATGGCTGTATTCTTGTTTGAAATATTGATGTGCCGGCCGCCCGAACACTCTCAAGCAAACCACGATACACACCAAACATTGCTCGAAAAATAAGCCTGCCATCCGTTGATAAGTACTGATCGAGTTCACGAGCCTGATCGAACAAAATCTCTGCTCTCGATACTTCTATTGCCACAAGTTCCTCAAATTCCTTACCAATCCGACCACGCTTCAAATCCGCTTCAGAACAGCCGCATGCCAGCATATCATGCGCAGGAATATAAATTCTTCCGCGAGATAGATCCTCTGGGACATCACGGAGAATATTTGTGAGTTGAAATGCGAGACCACATGCGTCAGCAGGGATGAAGACTTTATCGGAGTGAAAACCCCAGATATGTATAGCGGCCAATCCCACCGCGCTGGCAACGCGTTGACAATATAAGTGCAGTTCCTCGAACGACGTATACCCCCGATGATCAAGATCCATGCGTACTCCAGCTAGAATCTCATAGAGATACTTCACTGGAATCGAAAAACGTCTCACCGAATCAACAACGGCTCGTAAAACTGGATCATCACATCTTTCATGTGCTAATGCTGCACTCAAACTGTTCTCAAAATGTTCTAATGATTTCCTTGCGATTTCTTTATCTGGCTCCTCATCTACAACATCATCTGCCTTTCTACAGAAAGCATAAAGTGCTGTTGTTCCTTGGCGTTTAGCTTTTGGCAAAAGTCGAATAGGGAAAGAAAAACTCGATGCCGATTTCCTTAAGAGAGAATCGCATGCCGCATGATCTGCCAGAAGTGTGTCGACGTTCATTCTGGAAAGATACTCCCAAATTTCATGCTCAACCATGCCGAGCCAGCAAGCCGGAGTTTGGTCCACTTGCTTACTGTAGGCCTTGACGCAAGCGTATCAAAACCTATCCGCTCAATAGCATCCGCGATTGCAAGACCTCCGCGTATAAACATTTTGATTGCAGGACGAAGTACGCGAGGAGCTGTTTTTTCTAAAGGCAACCCATAGCACAAGAACTCACGAGCCCAGGCAACCTCCTCTTTGAGAAGACCGACTAACTGATGAGAAGCATGCGTAGCATCCAGCATCGACTCGTCAACGTCATGCCGAAGCATATCATCAGCAGGAAGATAGATGCGATTAGCCAAGTGATCTCGCTTCACATCCTGCCAAAAATTGATGAGTTGGAGTCCTGTACAAATCGAATCAGAGTATTCAATCTGACCATCACCTTTACAACCAGCCAGCGCAAGCACGATGCGCCCTACAGGATTGGCAGAACACCGACAGTACTCAAGGAGGGCAGGGCGGGTGGTGTATCGAACAACCGACTGATCCTGCTCAAATGCCTCCAATAAATCGAGAAATGGTTCAATGACAAGATTATGATGCTGAATAGTTTGAGCCAGTGCAATAAAGACAGGATGATTCAGTTGCCCATCAAAGCAGTCTTTCAACTGTTTTCGCCATAGAGCAAGAGATGCGGAGGCTTCTTCAGTAGACATCGATTCATCAGCAAGATCGTCACTCCAACGGGCGAACGAGTAAACGTTCGCCAGATCTTGGCGCAAACGCTCTGGGACGAGATGCGTTGCGACTGTAAAGTTTTCATAGTGACTGGTAGCAAGACTTCTACAAAATTCTTCTGCCTCGAAGAGTGAGCAATTGTCCGCAGGAACCGTACGCTCCCAAGCCGGTCGATCACGGCGGGTCGGACAGTTTTCAATAGGAGACGTTTTGATGGACACGGAACACGCAAGGATACCGTCACCTAGTCGAAGAAAGCCAGTTGCACTACGATACTACTGCGTTTTTCCACCTCAACACCGATCATTCCCATGCCCAAACGATACATTCGCTCCAGCACCGTCTCCATCTGTGCTCAAGGACAACTCCTCCTATGAATATCCTCCTTGCTAGTCCACGTGGCTTCTGCGCTGGCGTGAACATGGCCATTGAAACTCTCGAAACAGCCATTCGCCTCTACGGCACACCTGTATACGTATTTCATGAAATTGTTCATAACAAGCATGTTGTTGAACGATTTACACAAGAGGGTGCTGTTTTTGTGGACTCTGTTGAAGACGTTCCTGAAGAAGCTGTACTCCTCTTCTCCGCCCATGGTGTCGCACCTGAGGTCCGTGAGGTTGCTACTCAACGAAGGCTTCGAGCGATTGATGCAACATGCCCTTTAGTGACAAAAGTTCACCTTGAAGCA
>CACORA010000098.1 GCA_902629495.1 Planctomycetaceae bacterium | reverse complement strand
TGAGCTGTTGAACCGACTGGAGTGCTGACTATCAAGCCGTCACCATGGTATGTAGTTGCAAGCTCACCATCAATGTGCAGAGCAATTTCAATCATAGAGAAGGGTGGGCCTGCAAGAATTGAAACTTCATTGAGACCGAGGACTTTTTGTAGAACCTGATCCTGTCGAATAACTTCACATTCGAGCATAAGGTGGTCAACACAACGGAATCGTCCACGTGCAAGATTTGAGAGAGCCGCATCCACATCATTGCTTGATACACCAGCAAGAAAGCCAAGCCTGCCAAGATTGATACCAAGTACTGGAGATTGAACATAACCCATCCAGTGAGCCGTCCGCAAAATTGAACCATCTCCACCGAGGACAACAACAAGATCATAACGATCCTCCTTGGCTGGGTTTATTCTTTCTTCCCAGTCTGTTCGCGGGGCGATTCGACGAGACGTTCGATGCCCCAAACGTTTCAAAATGGATTCCACGCGACTTGCTTCAGATTCAATCTCAGCAATCTCACTTGGCCCCACAATGAGAACGTTCCAATCGCTGTCAGGGAACAGCGAGGATGCTGTGTGTTCATCCTGCAATGGTGACGAGGTCATGAACGGGCCGTTTGAGCTTCTTGTTCGTCAATTGATTGGCCTGAAATGACTGAAGATTCACTGCCAGCCAATCGTCGACATGTGGCGGCAATTCCGCGAGCATCAAGCCCAAGTTCCGAAAGGAGTTCTCCACGTTCTCCATGCTCAACAAAGTGATCGGGTAGACCAAGCCTGACAAGAGGCCCTGAGGCAGAGGGAGCGGTAGGACGAGCCTCATTGAGAGCCTCAAGAACAGCAGAGCCAAATCCAGTTGGAAGCGTATTCTCTTCAACCGTTACAACCCAAGGAGCTTTGAATATTCGAGAAAGCAGAAGATCGGTATCGAGAGGCTTGATGAACCGGGCGTTGATAACGGTTACGTTCAGCCCCTCATCAACAAGCGATGCTGCCGCCTCAAGCGCTGCTCCGAGAAGAGTACCACACGCAATGATAAGGCCATCAGAACCGTCTCGAAGAACCTCGGCTTTACCAAGTTGAATAGGATCACGTTGCCCGGCATGACTGTCTGCAACAGTCTTTGGATAACGCAGCGAAACAGGGCCGTCATATTCTAATGCCCAAGGGAGCATTGATTTCAAGTCATGCTCGTCACCTGGAGCCATGACCACCATGTTGGGGAACAGTCGCATGTAGCCCAAGTCAAAAGCTCCGTGGTGGGTTGGACCATCTGGGCCAGTAAGACCGGCTCTATCTAGCATGAAGGTGACAGGAAGATTCTGCAGGCAGACTTCCTGAAATATTTGGTCAAAAGAGCGTTGCAAAAATGTGCTGTAGATATCAACGATAGGCCGAGCACCTGCCTTGGCCTGACCTGCAGCAAAAGCAACAGCATGGGATTCACAAATACCGACGTCAAAAAAACGGTCAGGGAACTTTTCGCGGACCTTTTCAAGTTTATTTCCTTGACACATTGCAGCAGTCAGGACGGTAACTTGAGAATTCTTGCTCATGCAGTCACTGATCGTTTCACTTGCCACATTTGTGTATGCTTTCGATGAAGATTTTTTGATGGAGACAATGCAATCGTCATCATCACATTCAAAAGGGGCAGGGGTATGAAAGAATACAGGATCAGCCTCGGCAGGCTTGAATCCATGTCCTTTTTCCGTCACGACATGTAATAGAATGGGACCTTCTTGATCCTTCACAAGTTCAAGATAACGGATCAAATTGGGAAGAGAGTGTCCCTCGACCGGGCCGAAGTACCGAACGCCCAATGCCTCAAATAACATCCCGCCATGCAATGTTGCCTTGAGAGAGTCTTTGACGTTGACGAGCATTCGTTCCATCTGCTCACCAACCATCGGTACGCCCTTGATCAGTTCTGTCGCCTGATTTTTTATGCCTCGGTACCAAGGATTCGTACGAACAACGTCGAGATACTCTGCAAGACCTCCCACCCTCGGGCAGATAGACATTTTATTGTCATTGAGGATGACCAGTAATCGCTTTTTCAAGAAGCCAGCATTATTGAGAGCCTCAAAGACAATACCCGAGGGAAGTGCACCATCTCCAATGACGGCTACTGATCGTCGGTCAGATTGTCCTTTGAGGTCATCTCCGCTCGCGAGACCGAGAGCTGTGGATACACTACAGCCGGCGTGACCAGTCATAAATAAGTCAAATGGACTTTCGTCAGGGTTCGGGTACCCCATCAGTCCCCCTCGCGTCCGAATCGTACCAAACTGG
>CACORA010000097.1 GCA_902629495.1 Planctomycetaceae bacterium | reverse complement strand
AACAGAGCTCGTGGTGGTGAGACATTGATGGCAACTGTAGCGCCAAAGATGCCAGCCGTCAGTTCGCCTACAGCGATCCAAGCAACAAGCATAAAGGCTGTGATAGCCAATGTTTGAAAGGTGGTATCTTTCCAAAAAGCCACGGTTGTCGTAATACTCCCGGATGCGAGTGCAGCGGCCCCTGTTACGACAAATACTCTGGCAAGTTGTTCTGGCGTCACTCCTCCGAATAAGCCTGCGAGTGCAAACATTGGTACTGCAGAGAGAAGAAGGAGAATGACTCGTGCCAGACTTCCAGCGAGTTTTCCAAATACAAGTTGGGTATCTGTCAGTCGGCTGACAAGAAGGAGTTCAAGGGTTCGACGATCTTTTTCCGTACTCACTGCGATTGCACTTGTCATAGCCGCCGCCAGCATGGCTAGCGAAAGTTGCAAGGGTGCAAGGATTCTAAGCAAGGTAGCTCCGAAACGGGCAGTATCGCCAGCAGTAGAAATGGACTGTGTTCCAGTAATGACCATCCAGCAGGTGGCAATAATTGCAAGGAGGGAACCTGCATACACAGCACGTGCGATAGCCATTCCTTGGTTTCTTGGCACCATTCGGACTTCGCAATACCCTGAATGCTTCATGGACGAAGATTACGGCTCTCAATAACCGTACAGTACCAAAAATATGAAAACGGTGTTGAGGGCTATCAGGGGCAGTACGAAACGACCGAAACTCAGACTAAAACTAACGGATTCGTTGCTGTGGTACGGGCTGACCTTGTGGCATGGCACGTACAGAGATATTTCCAGGTGGACCAACGCGGATCGTTGAACCCGGTGATCGCCGAGCACGTCGTCTCGCACGTAATCGGTCACTACGCAGTGGAATTCCTGGATAAGCTTCGATTGGCACTTCAAGACTTGGCAGGCCTACTCGACTTCCATCTCCATAGAAAGTAAACATTTCTATAGCACTGGCAGCATTGCAGACAGACAGGAACACAAGAAAGGAAGCAGAAACACGAGCAGCAAGCCAGGACATTTTCCTGACTTGGTCGTTTGGGTTCGTGAGCATGTTGTCATCCTACGAGAGGGAAGCCAGCCACGACATCCTTCAGATAAGAGGGAGTATCGACGGACAAAAAGCCAACACTCCAGATGATACTCCAGAAGCAGACCAAATCATATAACCGCCACAATCGGCAAGCGATGCATAGAGTGCATGCAGAACAATGGCATGCTTCGCAGGTGGGAAGTGCTCTTCATTCTCTGATCAAATGATGATCAGCTATCTTGCCTTCGTCTCATCGAAGAATTTTTCCTTCAAAATGTTCTTGTCGCGCTACAGTCTGCCGAGTGTAGTGCTCAGGATTTGCGACAAATGCATTTCGTGTATCTTGTGATGAGAACAGGTAGAGCCGTGATTTGTAAGCAGCGGAGAAGGCACGTTTGCCGGGAACAACACGTCCCTGACGTGATGCAAGTACGGTATCATCACCACTGAATGCGGGGGCATACCAATCGGGATTTGCAATAAATGCTCGTTGCTCAGCCTCACCTGCGAAGCGATATGTTCGGCCATCATGAACACTCGTAAATTGAGTGTCTCCAGGAGTCCATGACTCTTTGGTTACGACGCTGACAGGACAATAGCCCTCAAGACCAAGTTGTTCATTTGGGAGAACAGTATTTGTTTGGTTTGTCTGCGCAACGGTTGGTGGTGCTATCAAACGATTATCAGCACTGGGTGATGTAATAGGTAACGTCGAAGATACAAGTCCTTGTCCGCTATCTCTTTGATTTCCATGAACCAGAATAACTGCTGCTTCTCGGGAAGCTTTACAGACCGCTGAAACGAATCCCTCTGCAGCTTCTGGGCAATCAAATCGAACAATGACATTCTCCTGGTCATCGATAATACACGCTGCAGGAACATTGGAAATGCCCATCCGACGTGTGGTCCATGGATCGTCTGAGACATTGATCCGAGTAGGTTCAAAACAAGTTCCAAGAAGAGCAGTTGCCTCTGGTGATTGTGCAAGTGAGGATTCAAACCGACTACTTGGCTCATTCCATGATGCAGTAAAGATGACAATCATTTGATGGCCACTGGTGACAGAGGCTGCTTTCGCCGCAGCAATGTCTCTATGCCAAGGGACTGAAACGCCAGCAGGTGGCGTTTGTGCCTTTAAGGCATCGGCTTCAAATGCAGTAACAAGCAATGCTGCTGATGCTGCACCTATAGCTATAGCCGTTTGAATACTCTTTAGCCTGCGTTCGGTAGTATGTCGAAAAATCATCATTCGTTCCTCGG
>CACORA010000096.1 GCA_902629495.1 Planctomycetaceae bacterium | reverse complement strand
CCAGCAAACAATGACTCAATTAAGGGCCTAAGGCCGGCAACGGTCATGCCAAGAGCTCCCTCGCCGGCAACTGTTGCTGCTCCTCCAACAACCACATCACCTACATGATGGACAAACGTCGTAAGTCCACCTGCAGTAGCTGCTGCAGCCGGCACCGCGGCAGCACCCGCCATCGCGAGACCAACTGTAATTGCAGGTCGAGCGACAGCACCGACATTCAGGCCAGCGAGTATCCATGCCACCATATCAGGATTATCTTTTGCAAAGGCATCGAGTTTTTCTCGTGCAAAGGTGCGGTAGTCATCCGTAATGATGGGCAAGGCGGCATGTCGCTGCTCAAGATCGGCATACCAGGCTGTTCGATCACTTGACAGAAGACGGCTTCCGAGGACCTGATTCAGGCGTGAATTCACACGACATGTTTCATCAAGTTTTTCGATAAAGTCACTCATTGCTCGCTTCAGTGCAGCAAGCTCTGCAGCTGCATAATCCTTTTTCCTCTGCTTCTCTGAACGAGTGATCCCAACACGGCGCGCAGCCCATTTTATGCCAGTGCCTGCAAGGTGGTACGCTCGGCTCACTGTGAGATCAAAGCCAGAACGGCGCGGCTTGAGCCATTCCCATATTTCATTCCACACAATTTCGCGTGGCGGCGTTGGCATCTCAACGCATACCTGACCTTCGTGCGAAAGTAAATCCTGAGCTTCTTTCCACTGCATCGCTACCTGTTCGAAATGATCAAGCCATGCGCTGAGTCCAGTATTGGGATCAACGACTACACGAAATGCACCCTCCATTGCGTTCCTTTTGATCTGGTCAAAACTACTTCCCAAAAGTCTCTTCCTTATTTCAATTTCAGTAGTATCAGGAGAATATTCTGCCAGCTCATGAAATTGGAGGTTCCTAGCATCAGCAGCAGGCCTGTCAAAGGGAACAGCATAGACAGCCATTGGATTGGCATCAGTCTCAGCTTCAAAGGTCTTCAGCCATCCAGCAATTGTGTGTCTTTGAGCAGGCCACTCCACCATATTGAAAACAATGATCATTGTTTTCTTGGCTAATGCAGCTGCTCGAAAAAAATCACGTATTGTTGCATCGTTGTATTTTTGTTGTGTCAAAACAACCACAACGATGTCACATGCATTTTGGATTAACTCAGCTCGATGCCAATTACTTTGGAGTGTGCCGTCAATATCTGGTGTATCAAGAAGTACTACCTCTGATGGCTGGGTACCGCTTACATCCTCCCGCCAAATGAGAATATCTGTTTCGGTGGGATCCAGTGCAGCATCTTCATTCGTCCACTGACGCACTGTAAATCCCGGAAAAAGCTTTGCTAAATCGAGTCGTTCAACAGCCCCCTTGGGCACGCTTGCCACTGGGTGTCGAGTGCGGGCAGCCTCCGGAACAGAACGACTGATCTCACTTCCAGCCAAAATATTTGCAATCAAACTTTTCCCAGTATTCGTCCCTCCACACACTGCAACTACGAGAACGGGTTCATGATCAAGTTGAGGTCTTAGTTTTCCAAATAGGACACCATGCCAATCAGTCTGATGAGGATCCTCAACTCCCATAGCCTCAGCAATAGGGATAAGCACATCTAAACACGAACAAAGTTTTCGTATGCAATCCGCCCACACAGCAAAAGCTCCAGGAAATGCACGAGAATCTTTTTTGGAATCTTTTTCGTGCATGTTGTTCTCTCTAATTCGTGCTGCGCCAGTTTTCCTCATTGCCGCACCATTTCGAAAGGTCTAAACTATTCTTTGAACGTGATATGGCTGTCACTCACCTGAGATGCAGTTTGTCTTCTCTGGTGCCGCTTCGCAAATCATCCCCGAAGAAAACCGTTTTTCATGATTGAACGTCGCCCTTTATTTCCTGGTATTATTGAAATAAACCATCAAGCCGGATATCGAATAGGTTGCAGCGTTTATCTGGTTTTTGATGAACGAGATTGGATCCTTGTCGATGTTGGGTATGAAGAAACCGTCGAGGAGATTATTGAGCTCATTCGGCAACTTGATTTCCCTCTGTCTCAGTGTCGTGCATTAGTAGCTACACATGCAGATGTTGACCACATTCAGGGGCTCTCGAAGGCAAAAAGCATCTTGAAAGCACCCGTCTTCGCTCATCCAAATGCTGTCTCCTCGCTCGAGTCCGGTGATCCGATCAAGACGTTTGCTGAAATAGCTGCACAGAATGTCCATATGCCAATGCCACCTGTTAAAATCGACCGGGAGATAAGTGATGGGGATACGATTGAGGTTGGCTCTCAGCAAATCGAAGTCTGGCATACCCCAGGACATA
>CACORA010000095.1 GCA_902629495.1 Planctomycetaceae bacterium | reverse complement strand
CCACGGTCACAGTCACCGTTGAAGACGGTGGACTGGATAATAACCTTGAGACACCAGGTGATAACGCCACAACATCACAGACCTTCGATGTCACAGTAAATCCAGTCAATGATGCACCGGTACTTGGTGGCAATCGAACAATTCATTACCCAGACTTTTCTGATACGACGGGACTTTCATTTTCCGGAACGGCATCACAGTTAGATTCATCAGTTCGGCTGCATGAATACGCTCCAAATCGAGGTGGAGCAATGTGGGCTACCGAGGAACAGAATGTTAAAGATGGCTTTACCACTGAGTTCTCTTTCAAGATTGGTGAACAATCCGCCAACTCGGGAGGAGACTATATGGGTTTTATTATCCAAGGTGATGGGCCTACGTCACTTAGTGGCTACCCGTTTTATACGTTGGCATTCGAAATCGATACCTACAACAATGGGGCAGGTGGGAATGGGTTTGACCCCGATAATTGGCATCTCGAAGTATCCGTGATGTCTGGACCTGGTACAAAAACGTGGCTAGGTACTGTTTCGCTTCCAGGTTCTAAAAACGATGATGTCCATAAATTACAAATTGATGCAAATAGTTCAAATAATCAAATTCAAGTTTTGTATGACGATGTGTTGGTCTGGGATTACATTGATTCGTCTGTCTCAACAATACTCTCGAGTTTAGGAACTAATGGAGAGGCATGGGTTGGGCTTAATGCTCAATCGAATGCAGGTGCTTGGGAAACCCATGATGTTTATAGTTGGAGTTTTGCTTCTTTAGCATCGCCTGCACTCAATGCCGTGGAAGAGGATCCTGGCGTTCCAGTCGGTGCTGTGGGCACACTTGTCAGTGATCTATTGGAAAACAGATTCTCTGATATTGATGGCGATCTGCCAGGTATTGCGATTACAGAAACAAACCTCCAAGGCGGCTCGCTGTGGTTCTCAAGTGATGACGGGTCAACATGGCTTGAGGTTGGGGCCGTTTCAGATGCATCACCACGACTTCTTTTAGCGGACACAACAACGCGTCTCTACTACGAGCCAGCAACTGACTTTAGCGGTTCAATTGGCGATGTAATCACCATGCGTGCATGGGATCGGAATGCTGAGTGGACGCAACTTGGGTTGGATATTGATGGTGAAGCAGTGGGTGATGAGTCTGGTATTTCAGTCACAATTTCTGACGATGGTCAGACAATAGCAGTTGGTGCATTCAAGAATGCTGATGCCGGATTCAGGGCTGGAAGTGTTCGAGTCCATCGCTGGAATGGCACAGAGTGGAATCAACTTGGTGCTGATATCGATGGTGAAGAAATTCAGGACCGTTTCGGACGAGATGTATCTCTCTCGTCTAATGGGAACACACTCGCAGTTGGTGGGCATGGGGCTGAACATGCAAAGGTTTTCCACTGGAATGGAACAGATTGGAATCAATTGGGGAATACAATCGAAGGAAAATCCAGTATGGATCACTTCGGTGTAAGTGTGTCGTTATCAGATGATGGCCATCGATTGGTAGTGGGTGCAAGCCAAGCTGAAGGTCTGGGGGATAGAGCCGGTTACGCCAAAGTTTTCAGCTGGAATGGTATTGTTTGGGAGCAACTTGGTTTAGACATTGTTGGTGAATCTGCTGGTGATCAGTCAGGTTTTTCAGTCAGCATTTCTGGCGATGGTGCTGTTGTAGTCATAGGTGCTCCGGGTCATGATGACGCAGGTTATGTCCGCAATTTTCGCTGGAATGGAACAGATTGGAATCAACTTGGTGAACAAATCCCTTCTGCTAACCTCGAAAGAGGAGGACGGAATGTAGCGATTTCCGTTGATGGCAATACCATTGCAATTGGAGAGTCAGGTTACGATAGTACAGAGGGAACAGATGCTGGTCGAGTCCGTATCTACAGATGGTCAGGGTCAGCGTGGGGGCAGTTGGGTGCGGATATCCATGGAGAGAACGCCCACGACCTAAGTGGCTATGTGGCTCTTTCAAGCGATGGGAATACGGTATCAATTGGTGCTACACAATCAGGAAACGGTAATACAGGGAGCAATCGTGTATTCAGGTGGGACGGAGTGTCTTGGACCCAGCTGGGAAATAGTTTGACTGGTGCTTCCAATAGTGATTATTTCGGATTTTCTCAATCGCTTTCAAATGACGGCAATACACTCGTAGTCGGTGCTCCGGAATTGGTATGGGAAAACAACATATCACCATTCCCTGGCTATGCCAGTGTCTACACATTGATTTCTTCGCCTAATTCATTATCTGATGAAACACGCACGATTCGTGTCGAAGTCACTCCAGTCAATGACGATCCAACCCTTGATGCGTTGAGTGACGTCAACATTAACGAAGATGCTGGTGAGCAGACCGTCAACCTGACAGGTATTGCCACAGGTGGTA
>CACORA010000094.1 GCA_902629495.1 Planctomycetaceae bacterium | reverse complement strand
GCGTGACGCAGCAGCGGATCCTCAGGTGTTGGCAAGGCTTTCACTTCCTGAACGGGAGTATCCAGTACGTGCACAGGATATTCAGAATCTTTCAATACTTATTGCTGCTGATCCATGGCTACTGTCGCGTCGGATGTATCTGCTTGAAAAGCGTATGGCAGGCACACGATCACTGTCGCTTTCTCTTGAGCCAAGCAGTTTAGGGAGTCGAGCAGCCAAGGCGATTGCTTCAGATAGTCCAGAAGAGGTTGCAGTAGAACTATGGGGTTTTCCATGGGAGACAGTGGTTCGACAGTCAGCGAGTGAGACGCAAGATGCTCTTCGAAAGGAATTGGCTGTCATGACAGTGACTGTCGAGCAACCTTTTTCACGAGATGGGATTCGTCAAACTCGTTCTGTAAGACCACTTTTTGCTGCTCGAGTACGAGAGTTTCGGGGAGACATGAATGGAGCAGAGGGAGCAAAGTCCTCATACCTAGCTGCCCGCCCTTCGACAGCGATGATTAACGAGGGGGTGAATGCACTGCCGACACCTCAAGCGGATGTACTGAAACGGCTGTATCTACAGATGAAAGAGGATGCAACATACTGGCTTGGGGTCTTGACACTTTCAGAGGGAGATTCTGAAGCGTCTGTTGATTACCTTGATCGCCTGACATTGCAGGCATCCCCAGATTCGCCCTGGACCGATGCAGCCCGGATCAATCTCGCAACTGCACTCGAGCACCTTGGGCGTATAGATGAAGCCGTGGACCTTCTTCGGGCTGATGAGTCACCGCAACGTTTTGGTAGCCGTATCCGTGCCGCCAGTATGCGGGCGGCCGACCAGAGCCAAGAAAGTGAATAAAATGCCGTGAGGGATATCAGGCGTTGCCGCCAGGCTAAGAACCTTGTATCTTTCTATGCTTGTGCTCGCTAAAAAGGAACGTTTATGAAAGACGACATTCATCCAAACTATGTAGATACTGTTGTTACCTGCGGTTGTGGTAATTCTTTTTCCACTCGCAGTACGCTTCCTGAACTCAAGGTAGACATTTGCAATATCTGCCATCCGTACTATACGGGCAAACTAAAATTTGTTGATACAGCGGGACGAATTGAAAAGTTTAAGACAAAGTTTGCTGGTACAGGGTATGCAAGTCTGAAAAAAAAGAAAAAAGCATCCCCCTCAGCATCGTGAACTGACTGATTCATGCGCGATCAACTCGAAGCCAAGCTTGGTCGTTTCGTTGAGTTGGAAAGTCAACTCGTTGATTCGAAAGTTCTGGCTGACCCACACCTTCTGTCTAATATTGCTCGAGAGCATGGTGTGCTTGCGGGGCTTGCGTTGAAGTATCGCTCATTTTTAGACATCGAGCGACAAATTGCTGAACTTGAGGAAATGCTCGCTGATTCAGATGGTGATGTTCGGGAACTTGCTGAAGCCGAATTGCCGGGCTTGCGAGAACGTCGTGAATTAGAATGGGAAGAACTCATTGATTTATGTTCTGACGATGTTGACTCGGATCGCCCGCGTTGCATTATGGAATTACGAGCAGGAACAGGCGGCGATGAGGCAGCTTTATTCGTGGGTAATCTGTATGAGATGTATCGTCGATACTGTACGGAGCATGGCTGGAAGGTAGAGGTAATGGATGCCAGCCCAACTGAGCTTGGTGGATTTAAGGAATTGGTTCTTGGTCTCGAGGGGGCTGGAGTTTTTCGGAAACTCCAGCATGAAAGCGGCGGCCATCGCGTTCAGCGCGTGCCTGATACGGAAACAAAGGGGCGAATTCACACATCGGCTGCAACGGTTGCGGTTCTGCCAGAACCTGAAGATGTTGAAGTGTCAATTTCTCCTGATGATTATCGTAAAGATATCTTCTGTGCCAGTGGGCCCGGCGGACAGCATGTGAATAAAACGGCATCAGCGGTGCGTCTAACCCATGAAGCTACAGGGATTGTGGTGCAATGCCAGGATGAGAAAAGCCAGCATAAAAACTTCGCGAAAGCGTCTGCAGTTCTTGAAATCATTGGGCCAGGAGACGGTTTTCTCTTGGCGAATGAACCTGTGCGAAGCCGTTTAGCCGCACTCGAGTACAATCTTGCACGTGTTGGCTATCCAAGATATCTCACAATGTCTCAGGACCCGGAAAAACTCAAGAGAAACTGGACGGAACAATTCCATGCTGTTCTGGTTGATGCACCCTGCACTGGACAAACACTCGTTTCTCGTGGGAAACAATCTGCAGCAGCGTTTTCGGAATCCCTTGTGCAACATTCAGCTGCTCGACAAAGACGTATCCTAAACGCAGCGGCAGCACTTGTTCAGCCAGGTGGCCGTCTTGTCTATTCAACCTGCACCTTTACGTCAATCGAAAATGAGCAGGTCGTTCACACTTTTCTCCACGAACACGCAGACTGGACGATAGACCCAGAACCAAAATTGCACCCC
>CACORA010000093.1 GCA_902629495.1 Planctomycetaceae bacterium | reverse complement strand
TCTCTGCCCACACATGGGAGCCTCGCTCGGCTCTGGCCCCATGGTCGATGGCGTAGTGACATGCCCATGGCACGCATGGCGTTTTCGGCTCTGTGACGGTGCATGGTGCGATAATCCAAAACTGATGGTTGATGTCTTTGAAACACGAGTGAATGGAAATACCATCGAAGCTCGGATACCTCCTCCTCGCCAAGTGGAAGTACCACCTACTCAATCGTGACAGACGCGCCAGGGCTGAGAACCTGAGGCTCGGAAACACCTGCAGCCTTTACCATCTCAGCCCACGCTGCAGCATCTTGCTCAATCGGAGGCCACGTGTTGTAGTGGCTTGGTAAAACCGTTTTCGCCTTGATCATACGAATCGCCTCGATCGAGTCATCCGGTCCCATCGTGAAAACATCACCGATGGGAAGAATTGCAACATCGATACCATGTCCACGGTTATCAGGACGACCAATTCTTTCCATATCCAGAAATACGGACGTGTCCCCAGCAATATAGATTCGTTTACCTGCTACATTCAGAAGCCACCCTGCTGGATTCCCTCCATAGGTACCATCAGCAAAACTTGAGGAATGGTGCGCAAGTTCCATCTTTGCTGAACCACCAGGCACGGCAACCTGTCCACCAAAATTCATAGGCTGCGTCTTTTCAACCCCATGACCGCTGAGCCAGTTTGCTATTTCAAAGTTGCAAAAAACTGTCACCTGAAGACGAGTCGCAATAGACACCACATCAGCAATATGATCTGCATGGGCGTGCGTCACAAGAATGGCATCACAGGTAACATCCGCCGCCTTCATGGACGATGTTGGGCACTCATCAAGAAATGGGTCGACCAAGAGAACACCATCACTTGACTCAACGAACCACGTTGCATGACCTGCCCAAGTAAGCTTCACTGCCATTTTCATTCTCCTCTCTCAAGAAAAGTTAACCTTCGATTCCTGCTTAGGAAGCCTTCGGCCCACGTTTCATCCACACAGCTAGGATCGCAAATTCCGCATCATGCACTTCTTGTAAGCTTCAACACCAGGTTGACCATAGGGGTTTGTTCCTACAAGCCGCCCCTCAACGACGGTTGCAAGCATCAACATCTGTAACAACTGTCCGACTGTATGCTCATCAATGCGAGGCAAAATAATATCCGCCGTCGGTCGCTTGTCCTGAGCATAAGCTTCATTTGTGCCTGCTGTTGCCGCAGCTAACATATCTGGCCATGAGGTACCTTTGAGATCATCGAGTTGATCTTCATTGTTGCCAAAGGCACCTAGTGAAGGCAAAGTAAGTGCATCTCGACGAGGCTCTCCAACAATCAGATTGGTTATCAGTTTATCTCGACGCCCTTCTTGATGTTGCTGCCCACGCGAATGAAGGTCACGTGTTGTTACAGTTGTCAAAGGAGTAGCACCCAATTCATGTTTACCCAGACTTTCTGAGAGAAGTTGGTCATACCACAGTCCGACAGCTTCCAGCCGATTGCTCCACGACGACAGAACGCGAGTGGACGCACCCATGAGTTTCTCTGCCAAGTGGCAAATACCCACATATTGCAAGACCGGGTTTTCAGAAACCGGGGCTTCACGAAATCTGTGATTCATGGCAACAGCCCCCTCCAAGAGTCGCACGACATCAATGCCTACAATCGATGCTGGCAACAACCCGACGGCAGTAAAAACAGAGAACCGTCCCCCAACACCGTCTGGAATATTAAACACCTCTGGACACCCAATGGCTTTGGCAAGGCTCGCAAGCCGGCCTGTGCTTCCCGTAATGGGTACTACACGTTCAGCCATTGCAGCAGTCTCTTCACCAACGCTTTTGAATAATGCGTCCAGGAAAAGACGAGTTGCGGCTGCTGTTTCAAGAGTGCCGCCACTCTTGCTGACGACAAGTACCGCCCATTGATGCAAAAGGTCATCTGAAACAGATGTACTCAATGGTGCTACCAAATCGAGGAGGCCTTGGGCTGAATCATTGTCAATATTGTATCCCTCAAAAGAGAGTCGTGGCCGTCCTCCACGTTCACCACGGGACAATTCATTATGAAAAGGATGGCAGCATGATTCGAACAGCGCCCGGGTTCCCATGTATGAACCGCCAATGCCCAGAACAAGTACCCGATCCACCATTTCACGAAGCCGCTTTGATGTCTTTAATATCGAGAAGAGTTCACTGCTTGGCCGTTCTGTTAGATAATCTGAGAGAAGCCTGTCAGGCAAATCAATAAAAGCCGAATCAAGCACTTCACCATCCCGAATTGAACCGGAACGAAAGCGATCAATATCAGCAAGTGACTCCGATCGGGCAGCATCGAGTTTCTGGGCAATTTCTTGAAGTTGCTGCCGATCGATGCCTCCTGTTTCCAGAACTGCCTGATAATTGTATTGAATAGGATCTTCTGGAGGCTTTGGCCGAACTACATTCATCAAAATTTCCT
>CACORA010000092.1 GCA_902629495.1 Planctomycetaceae bacterium | reverse complement strand
ATAACCTTGGCCCTGTCATGGAGCTAACGGGTGCACGTCGCGGACAACTATCACACATGGGAAATCGGGGCAACTTTGCCCATGCTGTTTTCTCTATTCCTGCTCGTGGCCTTATCGGCCTTCGAACACGAATTCTCAACGCAACACAAGGCACGGCCATCATCCACCATCGATTTGAAGAATGGCGAGACATGGAGAGCGATATCGTTGGACGAGCAAATGGCGTGCTTGTCTCAATGGTTTCCGGAAAGGCCGTTGCATTTGGACTCGACGGGCTACAGGAGCGTGCAGAACTCTTTATTGGACCGGGTGATGAAGTCTATGAAGGCATGATTGTTGGTGAAAATGCACGAAATGACGACATGACTGTCAATCCAACGAAGGAAAAGAAACTCACAAACATGCGAGCATCAGGAAGTGACCGTAACATCTTGCTTAAACCTCCTCGCCAGATGTCGCTTGAAGAAGCCCTCGAATACATCGAAGATGACGAATTAGTAGAAGTTACACCTGCCGTTATCCGGCTTCGGAAAACACTTCTTTCTGAGCATGACAGAAAGCGCCAAAGCCGAAAAAAAGAGCTTCCAGTCAAGCGATAGACTCGAAGCAGCCGAAGATCTATACTCTTTAGCTTCGCTCATAAAACACTTTAGGAAATGTTTGGAGATACATGGTAAAGCTTACAGTCCGTGAACGAGAAAGTATTCAAGAAGCAGTTCGTCGCTTCCGCAAACTGGTTGAACGCAGTGGCATAAAAAAAGAGATGAGAAAGCGAGAATTTTTTGAAAAGCCTAGTGAGACAAAGCGTCGAGCTCGTCTCCGTGCTGAGCGCAGAACAAAAAGAAACCGCCTCCTTGGTGTTTAGTTTTTCCAGTCAAGCCCAACATCGATCCACGGGGCATGGTGGGTCGGCCAACCAGAACTAATACGGTCGACTCCTGTTCGAGCAATTGCACCAGCCGTCTCAGGCCGAACGCCACCTGAGGCTTCTAAAATTACTTTGTGTGGAGACCGATCACGCATGGCTACTGCTTCTGCCATCATTGCAGGCGTCATGTTGTCAAGCAAAACAATATTGGCACCCGCCTGCAGCACTTCCGTGAGGGAATCCAGTTCGTCAAGTTCCACCTCAACAACCATGTTATCTGCACGTTCAGGCGAAAACGCCTGCGCAATAAAGGATTTTGCCTGACGTACCGCGTCACCTGGGCCTTTACCTGTGTTCGCAAGTGCAGCAAGATGGTTGTCCTTGATTAGAATGGCATCGTACAAACCAAGACGATGATTCCATCCTCCTCCCAAACGTACCGCAAGTTTATCGAGCAGCCGCCAGCCGGGTATGGTTTTACGTGTATCGAAAATCTGACACGTTGTACCATTTACAGCATCAACGAGTCTTTTCGTCGCAGAAGCTACGCCAGACATTCTTCCAAGGAGGTTGAGGATCACCCGTTCAGTCGCCAAGACACTTCTTGTTAGCCCAGCTATACGGGCCACCACGGTTCCATCAGAGACAGGCATTCCATCCGAAACCTCGGGATGCCATTCCACGTCGAATTCTGAAACATCAATAACAACACGAGCAGCTTCTAAACCAGCAATCACTCCCTCATTTCTGACAACAACATCAAGTGTGCAAGCAGCACTGGCTGAAACCAGCCCGACAGAGGTCCAATCACTCTCATACCCCAAGTCTTCAATAAACCATCGAGCGGCCTCTTTCGCAACGTGTTCGGCCAGCGCGGAATTCCACTCGACCTGATGAAACGAGATATTCTTCGGGTTTTTGGACTGGTCCATGAGATTCATCGCATTTGGACTGTTTTGTTTACTACTATAGAGGAATGAATCCTACGTCCACTCAGCATAATCCAGTATCCCCATTCACGCAGGCTTTTGTTGCCATAGCCATCTTTATGGTCCTCATGTCAACCGTCTTCTGGTTGACCAAGACCAGTACCAGGGGCGTTGTAGATTATGATTCACCTCCTCATGCCTTCATTCATTTCACTGCCGACATTAACACTGCCGACGTTGCTGAATTATCACAAATTCCCGGTCTTGGACCGACCCTTGCTTCAAGAATTATTCACCACAGAACAACCTTTGGTGAATTCTCATCACATGAAGCACTTGTCAACGTACCAGGCATCGGCCCCTCAACACTTTCAAAAATGAAACCGTACTTAAGATCCATTGGCACGTCCACTCCTCCTCCAGATAATCTTTCTTCAAGCGTGTCAGACCCAACGCCATGACATCCTCATCTTCAATGTTTGAACTTGTATCTCCGTACAAGCCGGCTGGCGATCAGCCTCAGGCTATTGACACCCTTGTTCAAGGAATAGACGAAGGGAAATCCTCTCAGGTTTTGATGGGAGTGACCGGATCGGGAAAGACTTTCACTATGGCAAATGTAATCGCTCGTAGCGGGCGACCAACTCTTATTCT
>CACORA010000091.1 GCA_902629495.1 Planctomycetaceae bacterium | reverse complement strand
CAACCATTTTTTTTCTATCGGGGAGTGGAAGTCCTTGCTCCATGGCTCGACACATAAGAGCATCAACAGCCTGAGCTGGATGAAGTCGCCAGGCCAGGCCGGCGATTCGGTTGTCCCAGTGCATGGGATGTTCTGACTGTTTTCCTATGAGGAGATCGTATGCTGCCTGTTCCTTGCCTTCGCAAGCGGTTCCCAGTGCTTCGAGATACCAGCGATCCCATCCATCGTAACGCTCAGCTAACTCAGAGATCATAAGACTACATTCATCAAATGGTTCATCCCGTAATGACAGAGCGACTTCTCGGCGTACTGCAGGAGAGGGATCTCTGCACGCCTGTTTGCGTGCTGTATGCCAGGCGTCAAGGACAGCTGGGTATGTCGTGGGACTACTCGCCGCTTGGCTCAGGCTGCGAAAAGCAACAAGACGTAGTTGAGCTGAATCGTCTTCCAGCATGTCCTGAAGCCTCCTTAGTCCAGCCGGTCCGCAGCCAGGAAGAAGCCATGCCGCACGAGCTGCGAAAAAAGGTTGAGTTGATTTTGATAAAGCAAGAACGGCTTCTTGAGCAGCAATTCCCTGGTTCTGGAGCGATTCAAAGCCGAGAGCCCGTACATGAACTGCTGGGCTCTTAATGGCATCAATTTGACCAGGTGTAGATATGAGATCGAGTGTTGGTATGTTTGTTTGAAACATCGGGGGAGCAATTCGGTAGATTGATCCACTTCCTTCGGCATCTCTCATTCGATGGCCCCCAACCCCTGGGTCATACCAGTCGCTAATGTAAATGGCACCATCGGGACCAACAGCTACATCCGATGGTCGAAACATTCCAGAAGAAGAACTACCTGGACGAACTTTCAAAAACGTCATTCGATCCAAGGAAAAGCCAGCTCCCTGTAGTTTTGGGGTGTACCCCAACAGTTCGCCTCGGGCTGATTCACAAACCAGGAGCAGTCCAGAGGGAAATATTTGATCAAAACAGCCATTTTCACAGTAGGCGACGCCTGTCGGGGCTCCAAAGCCATACACATCCCCTGCCGGAAGTATTCCGGGATCTTCCTGACGCCATTCTGCTATACGCGTTGGTTGGTCTGGGCGCTGATCAAGTTGCCATTTGCGTTTGCCGTCTGAGGATGAAAAGCCTGCATTTCCATACTTCATTAGCCATGTTGTTCGACAGGCAGGAGGGTCATCATTATCAGCATGGAAGACATCCCCATACGAGGACACACTTTCCTCGTACACATTTCGAAAGTTATGGCCAATGGGCTCAAGACCACTTCCATCGGGTCGCATACGAAGGGCGACTCCTCCTACCCATATCCGACCATCGTCGCTCTTTCGTCCGGGATAGTTTTCTTTGAGATGTGGACTTCCTCCAGCGTAGGAACTGCCTGCCCGTAGCGTCCAGCCATCTTTATCCGTAACAGTGTGGGGGCCACCATTGCCGGTGTTGAAATACCAGTAGCCATCTGGCCCAACCGTCACGCTATGCAAACTGTGATCATGATCAAGTCCACTAAATCCAGAGAGAAGTATTTCTTTTCTATCTGTAGCGGGGTCAAACGTGGCATCCTCATTCACATCGGTATAGACAATAAGATTTGGGGCACATGAAACAACAACGCGATTTCCAATGACAGCAATACCAAGAGGTGCAACAAGGTCTTTGTCTTGTACAAAGGTATGCGAACTGTCAGCACGACCGTCACCGTCTGTATCTTCTAAAACAACAACCTTGTCGCCTTTGTCTGAAGCAAGCCCCAGGTCAGCGTTGCGGAAGTTTCTATAGTTCAAAGCCTCAGTAACCCAGATTCGACCTTGCGCATCGATGTCAAAATTTGTTGGATTTGATAATTGAGGACTTGTGGCCCACAGCTGAACCTCGAAGCCTTCTGTAACGAGAAAGTCATCGGATGGAATGTTTTCTGCGCATGTCTGAGTGAGTACAGAAAGACAGGCGAGAAGCGTCAATGCTGGAAGAGAAACATTCTTGAAATACATAGTCACGGTTCACGTTATTGGGAGTGAAGTTAGATTGCAGGTCTTTTTAGTTTGCCCATGCATGGATGAATCAGATCACACACCGATCCAGAGAGAGCACCAAAGAACTTTTTGGGTTGTCGCTCAGTTGCGCAAAGCAGTACGAAGTTGTTTTGGTAGGGGGAAATACACTTGCTCTTCGCGAATTGTTTTTTCTTCTACCGTTGCATTATATCGTGACGTAAGCCAAGTGACGCAGTCTTGCACAACGCTCTCTGGCGCGCTTGCACCTGCAGTGATGAGAACGGTTTCATTACCACTAAACCAAGATGGATCAATTTCATTTGCATCGTCAATGAGGTAGGCCGATATTTCACTTTCACTCGCAAGTTCTGCAAGTCGCTGGCTATTTGAACTGTTTTGGCTGCCAAGCACTAACACGATATCAGCGTGTTCAGCGAGTTGCCGGACGGCTTCTTGACGATTCTGTGTGGCATA
>CACORA010000090.1 GCA_902629495.1 Planctomycetaceae bacterium | reverse complement strand
GTCGTGAAAATCTCTCCGCTTGCAAATTGGACAAAAGCCCGGGTCTGGGACCAAATCATTCGAGAAGAGATTCCATACAATCCTCTGCATGACAAGGGCTATGTCAGCATCGGCTGTCAGCCCTGTACCCGTTCAATCAGTGAAGGCGAAGATGAGCGTGCGGGCCGTTGGAGCGGAACCGCAAAGACTGAATGTGGCCTACATTCTCGTGACACATGAAACACTCTGCAAAAACAGAATATGGTGCCATTGCAGTATTGGAACTGGCACGACATTGGAACTCAGGAGAGACGGTCCGAATTCGTGATATTGTAAGTGCCCATAACGTTCCTGCTCGTTTTCTTGTCCAAATTCTTCTCCAATTAAAGGCCGCTGGACTTCTGCTGAGTTCGCGAGGAGCATATGGCGGATACCGTCTTGCTGTTCCACCCAGTGAAATAAGCCTTGGAGATATTGTACGAATTCTTGAGCCTGTTGGCCGAACGGACACGGAATCGACTCATTCGGTCAGTGAAAAAACACTCCTTGATGCTTGGTCAGAGGCTGCTGCAGTAGAGGCGAAAACACTTCAATCTTTAACGTTCGCCAAACTTCTTGAACGTGCTGAAACAGCGAGCAATACGATGTATTACATCTAATAAATCAGAAAAGGAATTATAAGAGGACCACAGACTGGTCTCTCTAATCAAGCACCCTCTTAATTCCATCAAAAGTGACTGAATCAATCAGACCTTTTTCTGTGATGATGGCCTGAATAAGATGTGCAGGAGTGACATCAAAGGCTGGATTGTATGCATGCGATTCATTTGGGGCCGCCTGCCTTCCTAAAGGTGACAACACTTCTTCCCCCCCGCGTTCTTCAATTGGTATATCGTCACCTGCATGAATGGTTTGATCAAATGTACTCGATGGAGCTGCTACAAAAAAAGGAATGCCATGCGAGGCAGCGAGCACTGCTAAACCATACGTACCAATTTTGTTCGCGGTATCACCACATGCTGTTATGCGGTCAGCCCCCACAATGACTGATCCAACGCGGCCTGACTTCATAAGATGTGCTGCAGCTGCATCGACTAATACAGTGACTGGAATATCTCGCTGTACTAATTCCCAGGCTGTCAGTCGAGCCCCCTGAAGAAGAGGCCTTGTCTCATCGGCAAAAACCTCAAAGCGTCGCCCTTGTTCCCACGCGGTTGTAATAACAGCGAGTGCTGTCCCGTCTCCTCCAGTTGCCAGTGCTCCAGTATTGCAATGCGTGAGAACTCCACCTTCTGGCAAAATGGAGGCTCCATGCTTTCCGATCGCAGCACATAACTGACGATCCTCCTCATGAATTGCTCGGGCTTCGCTCAAGAGAGAATCAACAACGATCTCAATTGATGCATCATCAGGGAGCGACTTGAGAATACATACGACTCGCTCAACAGCCCAACGAAGATTGACTGCGGTTGGACGAGCTGACGCAAGCGATTCGGCACAATGTTCAATATGTAATCGTGATTCTTTAGAGGAAAGCTGCTGTCGTCGTGCCTCGATAGCCGCCACCACAACTCCATACCCTCCGGCAATACCGATTGCCGGAGCACCTCGAACCCGAAGGCTCTTTATCGCTTCAATCACATCTGACACATCTCGACATTCAAGATGCTTTATATTCAGAGGTAAACGTGTTTGATCGATGAGTTCCACATACCCATCACTATCCCCAATCCATTGAACAGATTTTGGCTGACTCATACTGTTAACCCAAACGCATCGGCGACTGCTTTACAGACAATTTTTCCATGCAAGACATTGACTGCTGAGCGGATCATGGCACTGCCATGAGATGCCTTTTCTACACATCCTGCCTGCACAAGCATTCGCACGTAAGGCAATGTTGCATTACAGAGAGCGTACGTGCTTGTTCGCCCAACAGCTCCAGGCATATTCGTTACGCAATAATGAACTACATCATCCACTACAAATGTCGGCTCAGCATGGGATGTTGGACGACTCGTTGCAATACACCCTCCTTGATCTATTGCAACATCAATGATTACCGATCCTGGCTTCATCGAATGCAGATCGCTACGTTCGACAAGATGAGGTGCTCGAGCACCAGGGATCAGCACACTGCCGATTACCAGATCTGCCCAACTCAAGCGGTCGCGAATTGTGTGTCGGTCTGAGTAAAGACAGTCAATGTTTGGAGGAGTCACATCATCGAGATATCGCAACCTCCTCAGATTTGTATCAAGCAAAGCAATATTTGCACCAAAACCGGCTGCCACTTTTGCCGCATTCGCACCAACAGTGCCAGCCCCGAGAACCAATACGTTTGCAGGTGCCACACCTGGGACACCACCAAGTAAGATCCCGCGCCCCATTTGTGGCTTTTCAAGATACTTTGCACCCTCCTGAATGCTCATCCGACCAGCCACTTCACTCATTGGAATGAGCAGCGGGAGCTTGCCATCTTCATCACGTAATGTTTCATATGCTACAGCCGTCGCACCAGTTGCCAAAAAACCCTCTGTAAGTTCAC
>CACORA010000089.1 GCA_902629495.1 Planctomycetaceae bacterium | reverse complement strand
TTTTCTTTTTCCCTGTGGCACGTGTTGTTTGTTTCCTTACAACGGTGTGTGGCGAGAGACTTGTGATACGAACAGCTCTGGCCTGCCGGCAAAGTCTGGCTCCATGACAACGATGGCATGGAGTGACTTGCATAAGTTTTTCAAGCATTCTGCGGATAATGCCACTTTTGGCATTTCGCCATCTGTTTGCAAGCATTGCGAGGATGCCTTCAAACTTTGTTTTGGTGCCACGTTCTGTACGACCACGACGCCACGAAATGGGGATTTTCTCCACCCCAGTCCCGTGCAACCATACTTTTTTTTGAGACGGTTTAAGCTTGTTCCATGGTGTATCGAGTAACGTCCCAGATGGCCACTTTCGTTTTTTTTCTGCATAGGCGGCCACACCATTAAAGAGTCTTCGCATCCAGCGAGGCATATCACGGAATGTGCCAAGCACACCCATGCAGCCTTTCTTTATTGACTTATCAGGAGCGGTGATCAGTTTTGATGGATCAATGCCATAAATGTCACCTAGTCCATCGCATGCTGAACAGGCCCCTCGTGGGCTATTGAAGCTAAAAAGTTGTGGCTCAGGAGTGGAGTAGCTGATACCGCACGTGGTACAGGCATATTTGCTCGAGAGAATCAAATCGTCTGAAGTATTGTCATCCTTAGCAACAATGACTTGCCCCCCTCCAGTTCGCAGCGATAACTCTACGGCCTCAGCAATTCGACTTCGTGTCTTTTCGGATGGTACGAGCCTGTCAACAACCACTTCAATTGAATGCTTTATTTGCTTTTCAAGCTGAGGTGGATTTTCAACTCGACACACGACGCCATCAACTCGGGCACGAGTAAAGCCTTGACGAACCAGATCAGTGAAAAGATCTTTATGCTCGCCTTTAGCATCTCGAACTAGTGGTGCGAGGATCATAACCTGATTGTTTTTTTGAGCAGCAAGAATCCGTTCAACAATTTGATCACGTGGCTGTGCCTCAAGGACTGCGTCACATTCAGGACAATGTGCAACTCCCACTCGAGCATAAAGGACTCGAAGAAAATCATGAATCTCTGTCATGGTCGCTACGGTTGAGCGAGGATTCTTTCCAGCTGACTTTTGTGCGATTGAGATCGATGGTGAGAGTCCCGTGACGTTATCAACATCAGGCCGTGGTAACTGGCCGAGAAACTGACGAGCAAAGGTAGAAAGACTTTCAACATACCGTCTCTGTCCTTCTGCGTAGATGGTGTCAAAAGCAAGACTCGACTTGCCTGAGCCGCTTACTCCGGTCAAGCAAACAAGCCGGCCTCTCGGAAGACCGACTGTAACGTTACGAAGATTGTGCTCTCGTGCACCACTAACAACGATTGGAGGAACGTGCATTATGAAAAGATAAAAGAGGATATAAACTTAATGAAGCATAGGGACATACTCAGGGGTTAACCGCGAAGCGGGCTCCCACGATCACACCTTTCGCTGGACAGTTTTCGCACACTGTCGTACCATCGATTTTCACACGGGAAATGCTTCATACGAGTGATCCCACAGGGGCGGTAGCTCAACTGGGAGAGCACGGCGTTCGCAATGCCGAGGTTGGGAGTTCGATCCTCCTCCGCTCCAGTATTATAGTTCTAAAGCCATTTTTCGTGTGTTTGAGAGATAAAAAAACCGTTTGGAATTTCTGTGAAGAGTTGTTCTCGCCTGCTCAGGTGAATTGGGATTATAAAGGTTGCTGACATGTCAACTGCCAGCCAAACCGCTGTGGTAGATCCTTCAACGGAACTGATGCTCCGTGTGAGGGATGGTGACGCTTCGGCCTTTGAGCAACTTGTCGCAATGTGGCAGGATCGACTGATAACTCTATTCATTCATTTCACTGGCGATCACGCCATTGCCGAGGACCTGACTCAGGAAGTCTTTCTTCGAGTCTACCGAGCGCGTACGAACTACAAGCCGACAGCAAAGTTTACCACGTGGGTGCATACGATCGCGCATAATGCTGCACGTGATCTTCAGCAGCGTGCCTACAGGAGGCGTGAACGGGGCGTGCCGGTAAACGTATCAATGTCCTCAAGTGCTATTGGTCTTGAGCAAATTGCAGTTGCTGCAAGTGGAATCCTGCCTAGTCGAGTTGCAGATAGAACTGAATTGCAGGCAACCGTACAACAAGCATTGCTGACGCTTAACGACAGGCAGCGTATGGCGATCTTATTAGCAAAGTTTGAGCAGAGCTCATATGAAGAAATCGCTACAGCAATGGGCGTCACGGTTCCGGCAGTCAAATCACTTCTCTTTCGTGCGCGTGACCAATTACGCGAGGCTCTTCAGCCGTACGTGGATGGAGGTAAGCGTGTGAATGAGTGAGCATCAGGAAACTCCAGAGTGTGATCTTGGGGAAATATGGGACGTCTTGGATTCTCTTCCAAGATCTGCGCCATCTCCATCAGAAACTGCTACGACCATTGAAATGGTGGCATTGTCAGCACAGCACCGCTCAGTAGCAGACTCACGCCCATCTTCCTGGGCATGGTTAGTTGCATTCACGCTTGTTGTGTTTGGCTTCATGGTTGGAA
>CACORA010000088.1 GCA_902629495.1 Planctomycetaceae bacterium | reverse complement strand
TATTTCTGTCATCGTGGGTCTGAGTGCGGGCTGGCTTATTGGTAAATGGACTGAATACTCTACAAGTAACGAGTATGCTCCAACGAAAGACCTTGCTGATCAGGCAATGACGGGGCCTGCAACAATTATTATTGGCGGTGTTGCTGAAGGGATGCTCTCCACATGGGTGCCAGTGTTGGTTGTTGGTGCTGCCACGCTCCTGTCCTTTGGCTTTGCAAATAAATTTAGCTTCGATGATCCAAATGCATTCGCTTTGGGTCTGTACGGTGTCGGTATTGCTGCTGTTGGCATGCTGTCGACGCTTGGGATCACACTGGCAACCGATGCCTATGGTCCAATTGCAGACAATGCTGGTGGCAATGCTCAGATGGCAGGTCTTCCGGAAATCGTTCGTGAGCGCACGGATGCCCTCGATGCGCTTGGAAACACGACGGCCGCAACAGGGAAGGGTTTTGCTATTGGCTCGGCTGCATTGACTGCGTTGGCTCTGCTTGCGGCCTATGTTGAAGAGGTTCGGATAGGCTTTGAGCGATGGGGCGTCGCGGTGACGGAGACGGCTGATGGCTCAGCCTTAGGGCAGGGGGATCTGATAAAGGTCTCTGGAAACGTTCTCGTTCAGGCTGGAACAACGCCATCAGAAAATACGGCCTGGTTGTTGCTCAATGACCGAGCAATTCCAGATTACAAGGAATTCGCAAATGGGACGAAGCTCTCCAATGTCTCATCTGAGCAAGTGGAGGCCCTCTCTGAAGAGCATCAGATTGTTGAAGTCAAGAAGGCAACAATGGCTGACTTCATGCAGTTTTATGACGTAACGCTCATGAATCCAAAGGTTCTCGTCGGAATGTTCATTGGTGCAATGGCGACATTTGTGTTCTGTGCACTGACGATGAAAGCTGTTGGTCGTGCAGCAAAAGGAATGGTGGAGGAAGTACGACGACAGTTCCGAGAGAAGCCAGAGATCATAGAAGGGACCCAAGAACCCGACTATGCCGCTCCTGTTGAAATCAGCACGAAGGCTGCTCAAAGGGAAATGGTTGTGCCATCATTGTTGGCGCTTCTTGTGCCAATCGTTTCCGGTCTGTTGCTGGGTGTCGGTGGAGTCATGGGTCTTTTGGTTGGTGGTCTGACAAGTGGTTTTTGCGTTGCTGTGTTTATGGCCAATGCAGGTGGTGCATGGGACAATGCAAAAAAACACATCGAAAGTGGCGTCCATGGAGGGAAGGGGACAGATGCCCACAAGGCCGCTGTTGTTGGGGACACGGTTGGCGATCCGTTTAAGGATACGAGCGGTCCGAGTCTCAATATTCTTATCAAATTGATGAGCATGGTCAGTGTTGTGGTTGCTGGCTTAATTGTGCGTTACTCATTGGAAGCCATGGGCATTTTTTAGACTGCTTTTTCCATCCATATGAGTGGGGCACTGATACACTTGGTGACATGAAGCCAGGGTTTGCCTTCCAACTCGATGCAACAAACGGCGATGCCAGGGCTGGCATGCTTGCAACCCCTCATGGAACAGTGCCCACGCCATTGTTTATGCCCGTAGGAACGATGGCCGCAGTCAAGGGCGTTGAGGTTGATCGTGTGCGGGAGACTGGTGCAAAGATGGTGCTTGGCAATACGTATCACCTGCACCTGAGACCAGGTGAAGCGATTGTTTCAGAAGGAGGAGGATTAGCAAAATTTATGGGGTGGGGAGGGCCAACGCTCACAGACTCAGGAGGATTCCAGGTTTTTTCCCTTGCTCAACAAGTACATGTTACGGATGAAGGAGCATTCTTTCGTTCGCATGTTGATGGTGCCGCAGTGGCACTCACTCCTGAGGCCTCTATGGAAATTCAGCAGAGATTGGGTGCTGATATTGTTATGCAACTTGATCATGTTGTTCCTCTGCCAAATGATCGTGATATCGTTGCAGATGCTATGCGTCGCTCATTGCAATGGGCTCAACGCTGCCAAGATGCTCATGACAGACCAGATCAGGTCTTATTTGCTATTGTTCAGGGAGGGCTTGATTTGGGGCTCAGGAGGGAAAGTGCTGAGCAGCTTGGGGAGATGGGTTTTCATGGATATGCCGTCGGTGGACTGTCAGTGGGGGAAGGAGCAGAGGCCATGGATATGACGCTCCGTGGCACGCTGCCGCATTTGCCAATCAATCGCCCTCGTTATCTCATGGGTGTGGGACAACCGAGAGATATTATTGAGGCGGTTGCCGCAGGGATCGATATGTTTGATTGTGTGCTGCCAACACGATGTGGCCGTACTGGACTTGCGTATACATTCGAAGGTTTGGTTCGAATCAAAAATGCTCAATATGCCAGAGAGAAAAAGCCACTCGAAGAAGGGTGTCCGTGCGTTGCCTGTCGTCATAGTGTCAGCTATTTGCGGCACCTTTTTCTTGCGAACGAAATGCTTGGGCCAATCTTGACGTCGATTCATAACCTCACTTTCTACCAGCGACTCGTAGGACGGCTTCGCTCGGCAATCATAGAAGGTACTTTCCAAGGCGTGCGTTTGGATCTTCTGGCTCGATATGAGGATAATCCTTCCCGCGGTAGCAAACGCTCTTGAACC
>CACORA010000087.1 GCA_902629495.1 Planctomycetaceae bacterium | reverse complement strand
ACTCTCGGCAAGGATGGCCATTGAGAATCTTTTGACGGAAGCCATAGACTCTTTTTCTTTGCTCATCCATTACTTCGTCATACTCAAGAAGGTTTTTTCGAACCTCGAAATTACGCTCCTCCACCTTCTTCTGGGCAGCCTCCACTCGTCGAGTTACCATGCGACTTTCAATCGCCTCGCCCTCTTGCATGCCCAATCGTGTTAGCACATTTTTTACCCATTCCCCTGCAAAAATGCGCATGAGATCGTCTTCGAGAGAGAGAAAGAATCGACTTGAGCCAGGGTCGCCTTGTCGACCACAACGTCCGCGAAGTTGAAGATCAATGCGCCGCGATTCATGTCGCTCCGTACCGATAATCTGCAGCCCGCCCATGCTGCGGACACCTTCTCCCTCAGCAGTCATATTCTCTCGAGTTGCAATCTCTTCAACGAGTGAGTCCCACTCCGACTTCGGAACATCAAGCCGTGTTGGGTAAGTATCTTGTAATTTTGCCCATGCAAGTGTATCTGGGTTGCCACCAAGAATGATATCAGTGCCTCGCCCCGCCATGTTGGTGGCAATTGTAACAGCACCACTCCGGCCCGCCTGAGCCACAATTTCAGCCTCGCGCTTATGTTGCTTGGCATTGAGGACTTGATGCGAAACGCCTCGTTTGTCCAAAAGATTCGAGAGCACCTCACTTTTTTCAATTGACACAGTGCCAACGAGTATTGGGAGACCTCTTCGCTGTACAGATGTGACGGTCTCACGGGAAATTGATTGAGATGATTTCTCTCCCTTTGGTTGAAAGACATAGTCGGAGTCAGAGTCTTCCTGGATAGTTCCCATCTTGAAAGAGCCATCTGAAAGGTTCAGTGTGTCCCAGCGATTGATTCGCTCAATTTCATCAGCGACTGCAATCCATTTTTCTCGCTCCGAACGATAAATGACATCAGGGTGATTGATTCGCTGTAGGTCACGGTTTGGTGGTATAGCGATGACATCGAGTTGATAGATTTTCCAGAACTCAGTCGCCTCCGTCATCGCTGTCCCGGTCATGCCACCGAGTTTGTTATACAACTTAAAAAAGTTTTGGAGCGTGACTGTGGCGAGGGTCTGCGATTCCTCCTTGATTTTGACGCCTTCTTTGGCCTCAACTGCTTGGTGAAGCCCGTCCGACCACTGACGCCCCGGCATCAATCGCCCTGTAAATTCATCCACAATGACAACCTCGCCATTTTGGACGACGTAGTTCACATCTCGCTTGTACAGGTGGTGGGCCTTAAGTGAATTGTCAATAAGGTGTGGCCATTCCATATTTCCAGCGGTGTAAAAACTTTCAACCCCAGCTAGTTTTTCTGCAGCTCGGACTCCCTCTTCGGTGAAGGCTACGGTGTGCTCTTTTTCCTTTACTTCAAAATGAGAGTCAGCTTTGAGTTGACGTGCAATCTTGTCTGCTTTTGCATATTTTGTAATGTCGTCGTGGGCAGGCCCTGAAATAATTAGAGGAGTTCTGGCCTCATCGATAAGAATATTGTCAACTTCATCAACAATGGCAAAATTCAGAGTCCCTTGGCTTTGCTGCATATGTTTCGGAAATGCTTCGTCGTCTCTAGCAGCCATTCGCATATTGTCACGAAGATAGTCAAAACCGAATTCATTATTCGTTCCATACGTAATGTCACATGCATAGGCCTGTTGGCGTTCATCTGCATCCATGCCCGATTGGATGGCTCCAACAGTCAGCCCGAGGCCCATATACAGTGGCCCCATCCATTCCATGTCACGTCGAGCAAGATAGTCATTGACAGTTACGACATGGACCCCTTTCCCTTCTAGCGCATTCAAGTATGCCGGTAAGGTAGCGACAAGTGTTTTTCCTTCACCGGTAATCATTTCGGCGATGGCTCCGGAATGAAGAACGATACCACCAATGAGCTGGACGTCGTAGTGACGCATTCCTAAGAATCGTTTTCCACCTTCACGGCATACGGCGAATGCTTCGACAAGCAGGTCATCAATTGTTTCACCAGCGGCAAGACGACGTCGAAACTCATTCGTTTGGTTTCGAAGGTCTTCATCAGTCATTCCCTCGTAGCGTGATTCAAGAGAGGAGATGGCTTCAATCTTGGGATCAAGTTTATGAAGGTAGCGTGCGTTTGAGGATCCAAAAAAGCCGGTGATAGTTCGCTCAAGCCATGAGCCGATACTGGCTGCGGCGTTGGAAATCCAGTCCCAAATTTGTTCGAGTTGTTCCATTTGCGGAAGAGGCGAGGGGGCAAAGCGGTCTCATGGGCAGCAGCCGCCCATCTATGGATTAGTATTGTCGTAGTGAAGAGGAGGAGCGGTCAAGGTTATCCACTCCCGCTACACTCATAGAACAAAATAATGAATACATTTCGCCCCAACATCCATGCCCGTCGTGACCTTGCCGGCCATTTGCTTTTTCTTGGTACCGGCACAAGTGTTGGTGTGCCGGTCATTGGATGTGGATGCAGCGTGTGTCAGAGCGATGACTCAAAAAACAATCGAACTCGAACAAGTGTGGCCCTCGGATTGCCGGCGGGTACGCTTCTTGTTGACACCACTCCAGACCTGAGGGC
>CACORA010000086.1 GCA_902629495.1 Planctomycetaceae bacterium | reverse complement strand
CAGGGTCCCAGGGTTGAAGATTTCGGCCACGAGTGCGCTCGAACGGGCAGGCTCCGTTGTCAGAGCAGAAAAGAATGAGGGTGTTGTCATAAAGATTGTTTTCCTTGAGATAGGTCACGATGCGACCAACACTCGCGTCAAGAACATCGACCATGGCAGCAAACACCTCCATGCGAGACGCCTCCCAGGCCTGTTCTTCTGGAGAAAGAGTGTCCCAAGCAGGAATATGAGTGGGGCGTGGGCTGAGTTTCCATTTTTTAGGGAGCAGACCCATGGCAAGTTGTTTGGCATGACGCCTCCGCCTTAACGCATCCCAGCCATCATCGTAGACCCCAGCGTACTTTTCGATAGCGGATTCTGGTGCTTGCAGTGGATAGTGGGGTGCGTTGAAGGCAGCGTAGAGAAGAAAGGGTTTGTCTGTGGGGTGAGCTGCTTCAAGAAAATCGATGGCAAAGTCTGCGATGGCGTGTGTGGTGTAAAAGGGTCGACCATTGAGCTTCGCAGGCACGGTCCAGGGATGGCCATTGAGCCGAAAGGTGTTGTCACCGGTAAAAAAATTGGTGGCTCCTGATAAGTGTCCCCAATACTGCTCGAACCCAAAATCTGTTGGTTGCTTGTCCAGATGCCATTTTCCAACCATTGCAGTTGAATAACCGGCTGCCCCAAGGGCCTCGGCAATTGTGGCACCTCTGCTTAATTGTTGAGATCCAGCCTGATCACAATAGAGTCCGGTTAAGAGAGACACTCGTGATGAATGACATTTGGCCGTGTTGTAGAACTGAGTAAACCGAAGGCCACTCTGAGCAAGCGCATCCAAATGCGGTGTAGATATTTCTGAGCCATAACATCCAAGGTCTGAAAACCCAAGGTCATCAGCCATAATCAAGACGATGTTGGGTCTGGGGTTCGCTGCTGTAGCAGTTGTGGCAAGCGGGAACAGAAGAAGGATGCCAAGTGCCCATAGGCGTTTCTGCGTGAGCGTCTTGATCATGTGAGCGGCCCTTTCCTGTGAAAATAGCAATGGTAATCAGATGCGCGTTGAACGAGCCAAAATGAACATATTGTTGAGCGAGCGGTCTTGCGGTGTCGTTGCATCATGGCAGCACAGGTTCTGCAAGCACGAGGCCCTCCGGGTGTGAGTGTCACTCACCGAGGTCCAGTTTTTTCAATTTACGAGATGAAATCACTGCTGCTGCCGCTGAGGAAACTTCTCCATTTTTGAACGTAAGGGAAGTAAGTGATGGTAACGAAGCAATCACATCGAGGCTTGCTTCCGTTACGCCTGTTTCTCGAATCGAAAGTTCCTTCAGATTTGGTAGTCCCGCAATCACGTTGACGGTTGCGTCAGTCATGCGAGGGAGGGCCCAAATGTCCAGTACCTCAAGATTTTTTGCAGTACCAATATGCTGAAGCCCCTTATCCCCGACGGACGGTAATTCATGAAGATAAAGGCGTTTGAGATTCGGTAAATCATTCAGGACAGCAAGAGCCTCATCATCAACTTCTGGGAGGTCTCGTAATGTTAGACGGTTCAGTTTTTTGAGCGGGCTCAGTGAACGGACGCCGTCAGAACCAAACCCCTGGCACCGAAAAATCTCTAATGATTCAAGGGAGGGCATGGCTGCCAGGTACTGTCCAGCAGCACTTGATATTGCAAAGTCCTGTGCAAATAAACTTTTGAGTGTTTTGCTCTCTGCAAGATCAGCAATGCCGTCATCTGAGACGATTGTGCTCCGGTGCTTGAAGGCGGCAATAGCTGGAAGGCTTCCAACGATGCCTAGGGTCATGTCGCCGGCTTCCATGACACCGCGAAGATCAAGCACACGAAGTTCTTTCAGTTCTCTAAGGCGACGGGTATGCAGGTCATTGAAGCGTGTCTGAAGCAGGCTCAATCGCTCCAGTTGTTCAAGGCTCGCGATGGATCGCATGGAGGTTCCAGTCAGGCCTGTATTGGACGAAAGGTCAAGTTCTCGGAGATTAGGGAATGCTTCAGCAATGAACTGCACGGCATCGTCGGTAATAGCCGAATTAGTGATGGCGAGGGATGTGAGCAACGATGAACCCGTTAACATTCGCGTTGTTGTGTCATCAAAACTACGGCAATTGAGGATGTGGAGTTTTTCAAGTTTGGTCAGGTTGTTGAGAAGCAGGATGTCATCACCTGCAATATTGGACGCATCCTGCATCATAATTGCTCGGACAAAGCCATCGTTATCACAGGTTACTTCCGCACCGAGGGACTCCATTCGCTTCAGTACAGCGGAATCATTCGCTAGCACTGCATGCGCATCGTGCTGCGAGCACAGAACGCTCATACATGCAGCGAGGATAAATCCCAGGCCACGAAAGAATGAATAAGACATCATGTTTAGTCGAGACGATAACCAGGTGAGTAGTTTGGCTTGATGAGATCTGCAACACGCGGTGTTTTGAGTTCACTGAGATTTGTCACCTTCAGATTTTTAGCATCCCAAGCGACTTTCTCTCCCCAGTCACCCATGGAGCCATCTGGCCCACCTTTGGCTGCTGCCCAGACGGCAAGGTTTCCTAGAAGGATCGTTTCTGTAAGGGGACCAGCCCGGTGAATAAAGTT
>CACORA010000085.1 GCA_902629495.1 Planctomycetaceae bacterium | reverse complement strand
TACTTCGTTACAGCAAGGACTTGTTGATCGACCGAAGATTGAAGAAAAGCGTTGGCAGGCAGGATATGATTTGGCTATGGGTCGTATTCTTGCGATGAAGGTGAGAACCTATGCCTACAACAGCATGCTTGGTCAGGCAAAAGCAGGAATGAAGTTTCAGAATGAAAAGAGTGATACGTGGGAACTTGTACCGGCGAATGACGTATCAGGAGTAGATTCCCGTACGCAGAAAATGGCTGCTCAGGCAAAAGAGTTTTTGGAACGTGTCGTTGCTGATCACCCTGGTACTCCATGGGCTTTGATCGCTGAAGAGGAACTTGAGAATCCCATTGGATATCGGTGGGAAGAACGGCACACGGGGGTTAACAACCCATCCATGAAAGCGGGGAACAACAACAACAACAATAATCCATCTGCACCGCAAGATGACAAGAAGAAAATGCTTGCTCCGCCAAAGCCTCGCCGAAACTTGAAAAATGTGTGATTAGAGGCTCAAGTTTTCCTCGGCAAATGACGTCCGGCTGTCGTATGCGTGAAATAGCCGTGCGACTTGTCGGCTGAATATCTGCAAAAACATTGCACGGAATTGTGATTCAGACCGATCCGATGATGGAATGCCGCCATTTCCTGGGTAGGTGAAGTCCTCGAGATGTCGATCAAAAACCATTTCATTTTCATTTACGTCAAAGACGCGAACAATTGCAGATGCACGTCCACGGAAAAGAGTTGTGCCCTCGTGTATTCTGAACTGTTCGAGGTCGATGCCAACAACCATGTCGGCATCGAGAGCCTTTCCTAATGTTTCATAGTCAATCCAGTCATTCTCATCGATCCAGCGAGCTACTTCTTGTTGGCTGATGATTTTCACTTTACGGACATTTTGTCTTATCAGTGCTCCAACAGTGGATGCAAGTTCGCTCGCGGACCCAGCGTCACTAAACTGCAACTCAACAATCGGCCGACAAACGACAGCTATATGCTTGCCTCGAAGTTCCCCATACTCAGGAGGAATATCATTTGGCTGAATCAAATATGCGATCGTGCCAAGAGTAGAGCAGCCTCCCAGAGTGATCGCGAGAAGGGATGCGAGCACCACAAAGAACGAACGATGTTGAAATGGGGAGTCATGGTTCATGAGCGATTCCTCGAGGGAGCACATTTTCGTCAGAGGATGGGGAGGGTATCGAGACAGCTTCTGTGGCTCAATCCCGCTTCAAGGCATAAAAAAGGCCTTAAACCGACGGTGTCATTCCCGAAGTTGCAAATCAGACGGTACGCTACAGGTTTTCCTGTTCGCAGGTAAGACAAGTCATTTATGAATACTCTCAGGTCATCCAATACGTTTCTGGGCGAGCTCGAGATTGCAATTACAAATCTTTATCGCCTTCACTCTCCTCTCGTTGTTGGGGTATCTGGAGGAGCTGATAGCACGGCGCTTCTTTGTGGACTTGTGGAACTCAGATCAAAAGGTTGCTATTCCGCGGAAATCATTGTTGCTCATGGAGAGCATGATCTGCGGAGTGAGGCAGTGGGTGATCGTGAGTTCGTTGCGTCTTTGGCACAGCGGTTAGGACTCCAATTCGTCTGTAAAAAAATCAATGTATTGGACAAGAAAGGATCTCATGGGTTGGGTATTGAAGGTCGTGCTCGAGAACTGCGATATAAGTTTCTTGAGGAGGTGGCTTATCAGGCTGGCAGTCGATGCGTGGCTGTTGCGCACACTGCTGATGATCAGGCTGAGACAATCCTTCATCGTATGCTTCGAGGCACAGGTATTGCCGGAATGGCAGGTATGTCATCAGCACGAGAGTTATGTGAAGGCGTTGCCGTTATTCGACCTTTGCTCCACATGCGCAAGAAAATGATTCATCAATGGCTTGGGTCCATTGGGCAGGTGTGGCGAGAAGATGAGTCAAATAAGGATATTCAATTCAGTAGAAACTTTTTGAGGCATGAGATTATCAAAAGTTGTGAAGAAGGTGCTTACCCATCAGCGACAGAAGCAATCGTGCGGCTTGGTTCGCATGCAGCTGGTGTGTCGGCAGCCCTCGCCAGTGCAGCAGATGTTATTCTAGAGAATCACGTTACGCGTGCAGGTGATGGTGAGATACGCATGCGATTGGAACCACTTCGAGGGCTGGATGCATTTTTATTGCATGAAGTAGTCGCTCAACTTTGGAGAAGGGAGGACTGGCCCCGTCGAGCTATGACAGCGCAGCACTATAGTAAAGTGGTGAACCTTATCAAAGACAACAGCAACAAAAATACATCCTTTGATTTACCGTCCGGTATTCGAGCTGAGTACATTGCCTCAGCTCGCCCGGAAATTACGATCAGGCTTCAGAAGGTCCCGGCTCGCCACCACGCGTAGGATCGATTGTCAGAGGCTTATAGCCCCCGATGCTCTTGAAGTACAAGATAATCAAAAGGTAAATCACGGCCATGGTTGCCGGAATTGCCGAATCAGCTTTCAAAGTCATCCTATCGCCTTCCTGACCGGCAGCCACGAGTTGTTCTTGGTCAGGAGTTCTTGGATCAGCTTTGATTGCTTCTTCCAGTTTTGTGCCGTCAATAGCGTTAACCTTTTCAAGGAAAAGA
>CACORA010000084.1 GCA_902629495.1 Planctomycetaceae bacterium | reverse complement strand
TCCAGGAGACGTTCCCGTACAACAAACCTGGGCCACCTGAGAGACTCACGACTTCAGCCCAAAATACATGAATGAGACCATCAGTCAGTCATAGGCTTCATGTGCATTTTTTGTCTCGGTCCATGGAGTACTATCCCAATCCATGTATAGCGAACAAACAGTTGATAAGACAGCAGGAGAATAGCCGTTGTTGCCGAGCATATAAGAAGCACTTTCATGAACACTGGCCACTGCCATGACTGAATTAAACATGCGATGACCATGACAAATGGTATATGCATGAGATAGAGCCAATAGGAGGCGTCAGATATATACCGCAACATCTTGCTTTCACCAGAAAAATATCTATGAAAAAATCCCACAAAGCCGATGCACGTCAGCCAGGCAAATAACACCTGAGGAATCGCTGTAGCCACTGGATTACTCATTGTCACAAGAGCTATTGGAAAGCATATGGCGGCGAGCGTGAAGTGCAGTGGCCACCATCTGCCAAGATGCTTTGCAGACTCTCCCGAGGCGTAGACCGACATCCCAAAACCAAAGAATAGTGCATAGTACAAGACAAGATGAGGCTGCGGGAGAACACCAAAACTCAGATCCGGGCCAAAGTGCATGCGTGGAGTGAACACGCCCATGAATAACTGTGGAATAAGAGTGAGTGGAATCATCCAGAGCAAGCATCTCTTCAATTGAAAAAACTTATAGTGAGCAACATGAATACCAAGTACATGTAACGTAGCTGCATTCAAGACAAAAAGAGCAATGAGCCAACAAAGGAACCAGAGAAACCAAAGATGGTCGAACACTCGTGACATGAAGAGTTGGCGAGGCCTGAGATTTTCAAAAACTGCCGCGAGTTTGGAAGGCTCACTGCCCTTCTCCACCCCACCTACGGTAAATACATCGGATTTCAACACCGATGCGTAGAGCTTACGGACATGCTCCACACGACTCGTGAATGAGTGTGCACGCACGTGCAATGACTCCTCCTTCATCTTTCTTTCTTTGCTGTCTGGAACACGTGTGACGGATCCAACTGCCTCCTGCAGCAGATCTCGTACTTTTTTGCGACCAGCTTCGACTGTCTTTCTATCAATTTCTGGAACTCCTAACCACGTGGCAATGCCTTGCGTTTCATCCCACGGCACATTCGTTGCATCAAGCGCCGTATCATCCTCATCTCCCCGAACGGTCACATCGATCTTGCGATCAAGGAGCACCTCAACGAGTCTGGCTCGCCCCAGAAACGCTGCTGCATGCAAAGCCGTGCGACCACCTTCGTCACGCTGCTGTATATCTGCACCCTTCTCAAGAAGGATTGTGGCAACGTTCGTTCGGCCAAGCAGAGCTGCCAGATGCAGTGGTGGCATGCCGAATTCAGGATCACGTGCTTTCAGCTGGAGTGCAACTTCTTTTTTCTTTGACGACAAAAATGTCTTCACTGTGGAAAAATCGCCAAATCGAATGACTTGAAAAATATTCTTGGCTGCCTCTCCAGACAGGCGATCTTCTTTTTTTTGTACTCGTTGTTGATTGCTGTATTGAAGAGCCCATCCTCCTACGAGGGTGTCAAGCGGGACAATTGTCATGACACCGACAAGACAGGGCAAAAGAATTCTGATGCTCCGTTGACGAAGCATGGACTGCAGTCCACGCTTTTGCCAAAGCATCAACGTGAAATAGCCACTGACAAGAAAAAACAGTGGCATGCGAAATCCATGAATGGCAAGAAACACTCCCCATACCCACGATGCCTGCTGGGAATCACGAATAGGAGAAAGCCCCATAAAGGACATGAGGCTGTGCAAGACAACACCAAGCAACATTGCCACCGCTCGGAGAGCGTCTAGATCGTGCCGTCGTTTCATCATGAAAATTTTCCACCGGCCGACAGTATGGCAGCACCTGCAATGCTGTGAACTACTTCTGTTCTAATGGTTTTTCATCAGAAATACAGTACAGGGATTTTCGGCCACGTAGAAAGAGTTCATTTCCAACCATGACGGGTGATGCATTGAATTCATCATCCAGACTGTTCACAGCCAAAACCTCAAATGTTGGACCATGCTTGAGGACAACCGTTACGCCATCCCGGCTGGCAAAATAAACATGACCGTTGGCACCAACAGGAGACGCATAGATATTTTGAATATCAGGCAGGCGTGTTCGTTCGATGATTGCTTCACCAGTGGTGACATTCAAAGAAGTAAGAATTCCCTTGTTGGATTGGGTGAAATACAACTGGTCATCAAATAGGAGTGGAGATGGAATGTATGGAGTTCCTTTGTCGCCTGACCAAACAACTGCAGAACTTCCAGAAACATCACCCTTCGAATCGAGTTTTAAAGCCATGACAGAGTGGCCCTCATAGCCGCTCATGCAGATGACCATGTCGTTATAGATGACTGGTGAAGGCGTAACGTTTCCGGTCAATCCACTGCATTGCCAAATGACCTCTCCGGTATCAAGGTCGTAGCTGCGAATGAAATTTGAAGCTGCTGTGATAACCTGCGTTCGTTCACCATCTTTTGCAAATATTTTAGGTGTTGCCCATGCGTTTTTCTCATCACGGGTACGTTTCCAGACGGTTTGACCGGTTGCAGCTTCCAGGACCTCTATCGATGATTGGCCAGAATGATCACGGACGATAATAATTCGTCC
>CACORA010000083.1 GCA_902629495.1 Planctomycetaceae bacterium | reverse complement strand
CAAAATTGTCTGACCGCACTCATGAACTGGCTGGTCTGCTGAAAGACCCAGAGACCCCCGGTGGATTCCCAAGGGTGGGACCAAGTCTCCGTCATGTTGCAAGCAAGGTAGATTTTACATGGCTGTATTCTTGGCTTCGCAATCCACAGGACTTTCGTCCTTCAACGAGGATGCCTCGTTTCTTCGGGTTGTGGGAACATCTTGAGGGGAAGGGTCTTGAGGAGTCGATTCGGTACGAGCCTCTTGAGATTCGTTCGATGAGTGAGTATCTCCTCTCGTCGAGTCAGCCTTTTGACTATGTTCAGCCATATGAGGGAATTACAGCGGCTGTTGATGTTGAACGAGGTAAAAAAGTTTTTCAGGTCCGGGGCTGTCTCGCCTGTCATCAGCATGCAGATTTTCCTGATGCAAAGAGCAATCATGGACCAGATCTTTCTCGTATCGGTGCAAAGGTGGCAACCTCAGAAGGAAAGGCCTGGCTGTACAGTTGGCTGCGGGAGCCAGCGCGATACCACCCGAAAACAATCATGCCGAATGTTTTGCTTGAGCCCGTCGCACTTCCAGATGGCACGCTCAGCGATCCTGCTGCTGATGCGACGGCCTATCTGATGCAGTCAACGCAGGATTGGCGTCCATCAGATGTCCCGGGCATTGAGTTGACTGAGGGAGAGCGAACAGCCCTGAACGAGCTTGCACTGATGTATCTCAAGCAACGCTTTACAGCAGCTCGTGCTGAGTCAGTCCTTGAGTCTGGGCTGCCATCTGAAGCGTCTGCCATCAAGGGTGATGAGCAAATGCTTGCAGGGCTCTCTGGGGCGGAGCGTGATACAGTTCTTCTGCGTTATGTTGGGAAGAAGACGATCAATAAGTTGGCATGTTACGGGTGTCACGACATACCGGGTTTTGAGGATGCAAAGCCAGCTGGTGCTGCGTTGGCTGATTGGGGGCGGAAGGATCCTTCGCGGATCGCGTTTGAGCAGGTTTCTCATTTTGTGATGCATCAATTATCTGATCATGCCGATCACGCTGATCATGCTGATCATGGCCATCATGGCCATAGTGATCTTGGGCATGATGTTCACTCCGGCGACGGTCATGTGCGTGATGAACTCGGTGCTACTGATTTGGCATACGGGGTTGTTGAGGATGATCAGCTGCACGTTGATCCCGAAACGCTTGATGCGGATACTGGTTACTTCCTTCAGAAGCTTCTCGATCATGAGAGGGAGGGGTTTTTGTGGCAAAAGCTCAGGCAGCCTCGGAGTTATGACTACAAAAAAGCTGAAAACAAGTCATACAATGAGCGGTATCGCATGCCGCAGTTTCCGTTTGATGATACGGAGCGTGAGGCGGTTATGACATTTGTGCTTGGCCTTGTGGCTGAGCCGCCAGCGCCACAGTTTGTTCACTCCCCAACGCCCCGAGAGCAGGCAAGACTCGATGGTCTTGTTGTGGCCGAGCAGTACAACTGCAGCGGGTGTCATGCTCTGGAAATGGACCGCTGGGACATTCGCTACAAGCCAGAGTCTCTTGGTGAGGCGTTTGCTGCTGCTGACTATCCATTCCTTTCGCCTCATTTCAGTCCGCAGCAGGTCGAAGAATCAATGAAAACAGATCGTCAGGGGCTTCGTCGAGCGACAATCGTCGGAATGCCAATGCTCGATGCGGAGACCGGAGGGCCTCAGTTTGTTGATGAAGATGGTGTTCCGGTTGATGAAGATGATGATGAGGTTTTGCTGCATCGTCCGGTCATGCCGTGGCGTGATGTGCTCATTGATGGTCAGCCCCGGTTAGTTGGTGGTCAAAACCTTTTTGTTCCAGAAGATGCGATTCGTGCTGGCAGGCACTTCCCCGCCCGTGGTGGTGATCTGGCTCGGCTTCTTTTTCCTGTGGTGATTGCGGATGAACGTGAAGTCAATCCAAACGTGAAGCCGGATGATGCGTGGGGGTGGTTGCCTCCTCCTCTTGTTGGTGAGGGAAAGAAAGTGCAATCGAACTGGCTGCACGGTTTCCTTCTCAACCCTCAGACTATCCGTCCGGCGGCTGTCCTTCGAATGCCGAGATTTAATTTAGCATCGACTGAGGCGTCAAAACTTGTTGATTATTTTGCTGCTGTTGATGGTGCCGACTTTCCTTACATCTATGATCCTCGTCTCGATGAAAGTGCGCTTGCTGAAAAGGAAAAGAGTAATGCGGAGCATCTTTCTGGTGCCATGAGAATCGTTACCAATAATAACTACTGCGTGAAGTGTCATCTTGTAGGGTCGTACACTCCGCCTGGTAGTGTGAAAGCGTTGGCTCCGCAGTTAGAAAGAATTCATGAGCGGCTCAGACCTGGGTATGTTCATGACTGGATTGCAAACCCAAAGCGGTTTTTGCCGTACACTGGAATGCCGGTCAATATTCCATTTGATAAACCTGTAAGTCAGGATCTGTATAAAGGAAACAGTGAACAGCAGGTGGATGCTCTCACGGACCTCCTTATGCACTTTGATGCGTTTGCTAAGAGAACGTTGCCGTTGGACTCTTATCTTGGTCCATTAGCATCGCCGCAGCCTCCTGAGGCACCTGAATCGGGTGCTGGTGTCCCCGCTCAAACATCTCGAATTGATGAAGTGCCTCCCTCGGCCGCTATTCGCGGTCAAAACTCCCCTGAAGATGGTGTGGCGCTAAACTAATTTGTGTAGGAGTATTGTGTCCAAATTTAACTGTTTTCGTGTTTTTGTGAGGAGATTTTGATGGCATCCACCATCCGTTTTTCTTTGTTTTCGTCGTTCC
>CACORA010000082.1 GCA_902629495.1 Planctomycetaceae bacterium | reverse complement strand
GTCGTCTGAGTATGGCTGCCTGCTGTTTGGTCGACTGGCATCGTTGTACATAGCCGCCGTTCCAGCCCCAAGCCCCGGCATCGCCCATGACCCGCGTAAATCTTGGGGATTGAGTCCCGCGCGGAGTTCATTCACCATGACGGTGTGCGAGGTCCCATCAGAAATTTCTCGTATCTGCACCTGTTTATTAACCGCCCCAACACCACCATCCTGACCACTGTCCGTACACCCATGCTTACATGGTGAAACATTGAGACCGTAGTTTCCTCTGGCCCATCCTCCCCCGGCATACGCACATAGTTCAGCATCTGCACTTGCGTCTGAGGGACATAAAAACATTTTGATTTTTGTTGATCGCTGTGCATTCTGATGTGGAGGTTTTTTCAGATCCCATTGGTCAAAAACGGCAGACTCTTCAAGGAACGGAAGGATACGCACACACCAGTTCGCACCTTTTCCATTCATGTCCGCAATTCTATTGTCATTTCCTCCGCTCGTGCTCGTAAAAAACGCTGGGAATGCACGATTCGCATCATGATAATTATGAAGTGCAATGCCGATCTGCTTGAGGTTTCCTTTGCAGGTAAGAGCACGCGCCGACTCTCGGGCACTCTGAACAGCTGGCAGAAGAAGACCAATAAGAACTCCGATAATCGCAATCACCACAAGAAGCTCAACGAGCGTAAAGCCTTTCACATGTATTGAATGTTCAGAAACCAATGCGTGTCTGTTTTGCATGCCCCATGGCACGCAGCGTTTGACATGTGTTGATTGTTTCATTGCTTTGACTCCTGAACCTGTGGGGGGATCACTTCAACTTCGATAATTTCCAGTCCTGATGGGCCGCCTGTATTCGTGAAAGCCCATACTCCATCCAATATGAGATTATCTGGCCTGGTCGCCAATTCACTCTTCTGGTCACGTACCACTGGATCAATGGTAAAGTTTTGAAGACTGTAGACCTCCTCAAAAAGACCACTGTCATCGTGTACGGACAACGGCTGTTTCTCACTGAGATCGCCTCGAAACATGCCTGCAAATTCACCGTTGGGATACATCACTCGAATGCCGAAATGCACACGCGCCTGCGAAGCCAAACGCCCTCGTACGACAACGGTGGAGCCAGGCAACAAAATGACTGGTGGACTATCTCCCCGTTCAAGTGAAAAACCAGCCAGATATAACTTTGACTCTGGATTCTTTGGAGGAATGAGTGGAATAGCTTTCAATGATGCCGCTTGCTGCGATCTCGCTGGCCGCCATTTGCCATAGTTTGTCTGTTTCACATGGAGATGACTCTTCCACGAGTGAACAGAGCCTGGGATGCGAACAGGCATCATCGCACCATCTGTATCTGTTGTGACCCGATACTCAGAAGAAACGTTGACTTCACTATCATCACTGAACCTTCTGAGGTTCACCTCTCCTTTACTCACGGTAAGCACCGTCGAAGCCAGGTCGGCTTCAACATCAAATTGAGTGCCCAGAACCTTCAACACCGCTGAACGCGTATAAATCAACATTGGCTTCCCAACCGGTTGTAGCTTGATATTGGCAGAAAAACGTCCTTCACGGAGTCTCACTTTTTTCTGTCCCATATCCGCAAATGTCAGCAACGATGCCCCAGAGAGCGTTATGGTCGAACCATCTTTGAACTGGAGTTCAAACCATGCGTCGGGCGCCAGGCCTTCAATGGTGCCTCCAGCCAGTTCAGTCCCAACGTTGATATCTCGAATAATCTGACCTCGGTCCCCTGTCCACATGAGCGCCCCGCTCAGACCGGTGATTTTGGCAACAGACAACTTCGAGGAGAGGGCTTGCTGATCACGATCTTCTTGGTCATTCTGCCAAAGCATGGTATCTGTACGCGGAAAGATCACCCCAACCAGCAGCACAGCAATCACGACTGCAACTGCAACTGGCATCATCTTTCGGACTGTGGCTTTTCCCCCTCCTCCGTGCAATGCTGATTGAGCAGGAAGGATAGAACCTGTGTCCTCGATTAGATGTTTCCTTTCTCGCAACGCCTCAGAGATCTCGGTATCCCACTGCACATACTCAACCACCTGCTTCCGCACGGAGGCATGACCATCAAGGAGCGTTACAAGATCTTCCTGCTCGCTTTCACTCAACTCTCCACGCAAGTGGCGTTCGATCAGTTCCTCCCAATCTGTCTTATCATTCATTGGGCTACCCTCAAGCGATTTTCCACACAGGAACGCAACTGTTTCTTCAGCCGAAACAATGATTTCCGAACTGCCTCAATTGTCATACCAAGTTGTTCTCCTATCTGCTGATAACTCAGTTCACCAGCAAACCTTGCCCGCAAAACATTTTGCCCCCGATCTGGCACTTGCTCCAAACAAGCTCGCAACGCCTCTCGCGATGACTCTGCTTCATGATTCTGTTTGACCACTTGAAATTCTTCAAACGCCATATCGATGGCATCATCTAATAATCGCTCAGCAAGTTTTCTTTCCCGGCGATATCGCTGTTTCACACGCAACGCTTCAATACGCACAATGGATCGACACCATGCCAACATGGATGTTCCTTCTTGAAAGTCATCAAATTTTTTGACAACGACAATCATTGCTTCCTGCAAAACATCGTCTGCCGCAGCATAGCTACCCAGAAGTGCACGAGCGTACCCAACCAGTTCACTACGAACCTCGACTGCTGCCTTCAGAACCCTGTCTCTCTTGTCTTCACTGCCATCCATTGAATAGGCAACCAGATTTTCCTGTGAATGTGGGAAACGCATCGGATGCGAACACAACGCAACACTCTT
>CACORA010000081.1 GCA_902629495.1 Planctomycetaceae bacterium | reverse complement strand
CGGCGTTGGCGGCTTGTTGATATGGACGGGCGTGTCGTGAACGCCAAGCGAACACCTCGCTTTCATGCCATCCGATCAGAGTTCGACCTTGCGCATCGACTCATCACACTCTCTCGAGACGATCTGTCAAATCCAGAGAATCCAGAAACCTTCTCCCTTTCACCTGGCAGTGATGGTCCATGCGAATGGCTTTCAGACACGCTTGGGGTGCACGTCCTGCTCGAAGAACGACGTGACGGAGGTTTCCCTGATGATCGGGAAGCCCCAGGCCCCACCGTCATTGCAACGGAATCACTCGAGCAGGTGAGTCGGTGGTTTGGAGTATCGATTCATGAAACGCGAAGACGATTTCGTATGAATCTTGAGATCACTGGATGTGGTCCATTTTGGGAAGATGCATTGGCAAGCCCATCTCGGTCAGACTTGCCTTCACTCCTAGACCTCCCAAGTACCATGACCGTGGACCCGTATGCGGACCTTCCTCCGTTGGAGCCACGGGTCTTCTCAATAGGCAACCTTCGTTTTCAAGCAGTCCATGCGTGCCGACGGTGTGCTGTTCCAAGCAGAGACAGTTATCACGGAAAAGAAAAGGAACTCTTTCGTGAAGTGTTTGAAGCTCGACGAAGCAAGGAACTCCGCCGGGATGTCGATGCCGGGAAATGGAGCGATTACTATCGCCTCGGCATTAACACGCATCGTATGGGGGACGAACTAGATGGAGAGACACTTTCCTGCGGTTCATTCCTCGTGGTGGAAGAACCATGAGTAGCGTTATCGGCGATAGATGAAAGGTATAGCCGTCTTACGGGTCTCTGATGTTCTTTCTGTTGTCGAGTCGTCTGTCGTTTGATGGTGTGCGGAGAAAGTCGCCCATGCCATCAGCATATGCTTCTGTTTGGAACTCAACCGTCGGAGGAGATCACTTGTCGGACTCGCCATGGCTGCTCCATTGTCAGTTAAACTCTTGAGGACGAATTCCCGGGATGCATCGTTATCCGAGAGAATAATCGGATGGTGATCAGGAAAGGTAAGCCGTGGTGGCAGTCGCCGAGTGTTTGCCACACTGTTGCGGAACAGTCGTCTCAATGCGGAATCCGAAGAGGCTTGTGTTGATGGTGGTGGTGTTGGTGCTGGAATCGGTGCTGAGAGAACAGGAAGAACAGGCGTCTGGCTCATCGTGCTGTGAGATGGTGTGCTTGTATGCAGCGATAATGAAGGAGACGGTGTTGTTGATGATGTGACCTGGCTGCTCGATGTTGAAGGGGCGACATAGAATTCAGCTCCTGAATAGTCAACGTCATATCCAAGGTCGTCGAGAACACCCACTGTAATACGACTCAGATATGCCGGAATAGCAACCCCTGAGATGGGCTTGGGATCATACTTAGCTGTCATGAGTTCAACATACGCTGGTGACGTGCTGTTGAAGACACTATCTCTCCAGTGCACTCCGTAGCTTCCGTCACCAACGGTACCGCCATCGCCACTGTAGAGGGGAACGGAGGTACTGCCCGCGCTAAAAATTTGATTGTATTCCGTAACACCGTTTTCTCCGACATAAATAGGATCAGTTGTGGTCGGGTCATAGTTTGCAACAAGTGTTGTTTGAAATGTTCCAACGTTCTGTGACCAGAGGTTTCCAAATCCAATGACATGACCTATTTCATGGGCAATCGTGTTGGGAAGGCCGACTGCAGTTAAATAATCAGGGCTGATTCGTATGCTCCCGATATAGGGGAGGCCATTTGTTGACCAATCCCCATTGGCAGGCACACCGGTGTCTCCAACACGAACGTCATCGATTACTCCATCGGCGATGACTTCGGGATCAAGAGACACTACACTGACATTGATCAGGAGATCGTCAATGATCACACCTGTTGACGGATCAGTGACATCAGGTAAATCGCTGACAATCACATTCTCCCAGCGTTTGGCTGCACCGTCAAAAAGCAGCTGGACGCTTGATGGAACACTTCCATCGAAATTGAATTCAATGTTATAGGGAACCGGGGCAACATAATCATTAATGATGATTTCCCGTGAGAATTGAGACGGGGATCCGCCCACTGGCTTGATGATGAGATTGAGCGTTTCAGGCCCTTCGGTCGTATTGACGGGATCGATCAGCGATTGAACGAAAATGGATTTTTCAGTTTCTCCAGGAAAGAAAATAACTTTCTGATTCCTGTGCATGTAGTCTGTGCCCAATGTGGCGGTAATGGCCTGGGTGCTGACATCGACAATCTGTGGAATCGAGGAAGCAGCATCCATGCGGAGCAGCACTTCCGCAGCGTTTCCTTCCGTGACTTCAAGCTGGATGGGAACCAGTGTGAAGACCGCTGGGCAGTCCCGTCGCTCCAGAAAATCGGGAGGGGCAAGTCGATAGTTGGCGTGAGGGGTTCGTCGAACGCTCGTTCCCATAGCTGGCATCCTCTTGGCAGACATAATCCATACAGGTCCGTTTTACGGAACCCAGTTGCCCTTTGATCGACGGATTCGTAACGCGAACGCAATCTCAGATGGTGATCAAGGGTGAGTTTGCTTGATCCGTAAAGCTTTCCATGCGTGCCTATGGTGCGGGTCAATACAGTTTTCTGGTGGTACAGGCCATTCGATCAGATCAGCTTCCCTAGGCGTCACAGTACCTATCGTGGTTGACTTTGCGGGGTGGGCCATAATCAACGAAAAAACAAGCGAACAATGTGGAAGGTTGTGACGTATGGAGAGGCGACGCGGCGAGCTAGCCTGAATGTTGGGTTAGACGACGCAATACTGTCGAAGAACCTGATGCCTCAAAATGTTTGTTTTTTTGAGGCTTGACGGTG
>CACORA010000080.1 GCA_902629495.1 Planctomycetaceae bacterium | reverse complement strand
TCTGATGGCACTGGTATCGGGGAGTTGATGGATGATCTTGGCCATGCGTTGGCTCAGGAAAGAGATGACCTCTGCATGCTGGGAGGTGGTCAGCCAGCTCACATCCCCGATATAGAAATGATATGGAGTCGAAGGCTTCGGGAGATTACGTCCGAGCCAGGTGCCATCGGGAGAGTATTGGGACATTATGAGCCTCCTGCAGGGAACACAGACTTCCGGACGTCCGTTGCCCAACTGTTTCAACGTGAATTTGGATGGCAGATTGGACCTGAGAATGTAGGTGTCACGTTAGGTGGGCAGTCGGCATTCTTTTTACTTTTCAATGCACTGGCTGGTCGGTGTGGTGATCGCTGTAGTAAGAAAATCCTTTTTCCGATTGCCCCAGAGTATATAGGGTATGCGAACCAGGCCCTCGGCGGTACGAGTGTCCGGAGTATGAAGCCCATCATTGAGGAGATAGGAAACCATGAGTTCAAGTACCGAGTGGACTTTGAAAACCTCGAGATAACGGATGAGGATGCTGCGATCTGCGTTTCTCGGCCGACGAATCCAACTGGTAATGTGCTGACGGATCAGGAGATATCGCGACTCGCGTCACTCGCTAGAAAAAAAAATATTCCTCTCATTATTGACAACGCATATGGTGCACCGTTTCCAAATGCCGTTTTTACACAGGCTGCGCCAGTCTGGAATGAAGATATTATTCTTACACTGAGTCTTTCGAAGATCGGATTACCTGGTACTCGTACAGGGATTGTGATTGCACGTGAAGACGTGATTGATGCCCTATCATCAATGACGTCACATGTTGGTCTTGCCAATGTAAATATAGGCCAGGCAATTGTTGCCCCATTAATTGAAACTGGTGAGATATTAAATCTGAGTAATACGGTCATCCAGCCATACTATTTCAGGAAATCTCAACAAGCCCAGTCGTTTGCACGAGCATGTTTTGACGATTCATTGCCGTACCGCATTCATCGGAGTGAAGGCGCTTTTTTCCTGTGGCTATGGTTCGATGGACTCCCGATATCCGCACGAGAACTCTATCAGCGGCTCAAGCGTCGCAATGTTTTTGTTGTGCCAGGAAACTACTTTTTCTTTGGTTTAGATGACTGTCAGTGGCGGCATCGTGATGAATGCTTGCGTGTGACATTTACGATGCCAAAAGAGATTCTTCAACGTGGATATCAGATTATTGCTGAGGAGGTGCATGCGGCTTATAAGTGACGTTCACTGGTTTTTTGGCTGGTCTGAGTCCGACACAAAAGGATTGAGGGGCTTTTGACTGGTGGTCTCTCTGTGGACGGGTTGATGTGTTCGTCTCTGCAAGAGTGTTGTGCCGTTTTCCATTCGCCGTTGATCAAACAGGAATAGTGTTCATTATTCCCATTCGATTGTGGCAGGTGGTTTTGAAGAAATGTCATACACCACACGATTAATGCCATGCACCTCATTGATGATACGAGTGGATATACGCCCAAGCATTTCATATGGAAGGTGACTCCAGTCTGCAGTCATGAAGTCTTCTGTCTCGACGGCTCTCACAGCAAGGACATCGTCATAGGTACGGGCATCCCCCATAACCCCCACGCTTTGTATTGGAAGCAGTACTGCGAACGCTTGTGATACTTTCCGCATGAGACTTTCTCTTTCAAGTTCTTCGAGAACAATTGCGTCAGCCTCACGCAGGCGGTCAAGGCGAGGTTTACTGACCTCACCCAGGCAACGAACAGCCAATCCTGGTCCCGGAAACGGGTGTCGCCAAATAATACTTTCAGGAAGTCCTAATTGGAGACCAAGTTGGCGTACTTCATCTTTGAAGAGGTCACGAAGTGGCTCAAGGAGATCAAACTCAAGGTCTTCTGGAAGTCCACCCACATTGTGATGAAGTTTTATGGTGGCAGCTGGTCCATCTGGAGCAGCTCCACTTTCAATAACATCGGGGTACAGCGTGCCTTGAGCAAGATATCGAGCTTCCTCAACCTGAGCTGCTTCATCAGAAAAGCATTCGATAAATGTTTTCCCGATAATTTTTCGTTTCTCCTGTGGCTCAGTGACGCCAGCAAGAACTGTGAGAAAACGGTCTTCAGCTGGCACAACATGGAGGTCTGCTTTGAAATGATTGCGAAATTCATCAATCACAACAGCGGCTTCATTTTTTCGTAGAAGACCGTTGTCGACAAGAATGCAGGATAGCTTTTCTCCAATCGCACGACTCAGGAGTGCAGCAACAACAGCCGAATCAACACCGCCAGAAAGACCACAGATAACTCGATCGTTTCCGACCTGTTCACGTATGGATGTGATCGTACTGTTTGCAAAGTCTTCAAGACGCCATGTGCCAGAACAACCACACGTTGTCTTAAGAAAATTAGCAAGAATTGTTGCACCCGCTGGTGTGTGTGTAACCTCAGGATGAAACTGGAGGCCATACATCATTTTCGTGGTGTGTTTTACAGCTGCAAGTTGGCATGTTGCGGTATGAGCCAATGTGATGAAGTCTTCTGAAATGCTCTCGACTTGATCCCCATGGCTCATCCAGACTTCTGTATGCTTTGGGACATTATCAAAAAGTGGATCAGAAGATGTTACCGTACAGGAGGCTCTACCATATTCGCGAGCCTGTGCCTGCCTCACATTCGCAGTTCATGTCGAAGACTCCTATACTCTTCCGTTTTTCCATTGGGTTCGTAACTAGTTAGCATGTCACTCGCCCCACAACAGTCGCAACGTGTCCTTGTACTTGATTTTGGATCCCAGTATGCCCAACTGATTGCTCGCCGTGTCCGTGAACAGCATGTGTACTGTGAAATTGTTCGCAATGATATATCTGTGGATCGCATAA
>CACORA010000079.1 GCA_902629495.1 Planctomycetaceae bacterium | reverse complement strand
AATATTCCGATCCATGGATCACAAAATGGGATTATGAATAACAATCAGGCGCGCATGCATTTTGTCAGGTGTGAAATACTTTCATTCGCCAACCGCTCAATCCCTGGCGAATAGTCGAATACTTCAACACTTACCCATCCGTTGTACTGATTATCCTGTAGTGACTTAAGAATTGGCCTGAAGTCAATATCGCCAAAACCTGGCCCCTGTAAATTGGCATCATTTGCATGGAAGTGTTCTAAATAATCATGGCTTGTCGCAATAATTTCAGGAATGCTTTTACTTTCACTCGACATTGCTTTTACATCTAGTAGAAGACGGACATGAGGTGAATCAATCTGCCGAAGAATGTCACAGGTAGCATCCGCAGTATTAAGGACATCCGTTTCCACGGGAGACAATGGCTCAAGGGCAAGGATCGTATTAGTCGACTCAAGCGCCGGAATGAGATTGGTAAATGTTTCAGCAAGCCACCCGAGCGCCTGATCCTGCGTCACACCTGCCATTCGACTGCGTTGTTGTGGAGAACCAAACACCAGCACGCGCCCTCCAAGGTCAGAACACAGTGATGCAAGTGCACCAAGATAACGGACCGTCTTCTCCCGTATCTCCTTCGTCGGATGCGTCACATGCAGTCCAGACGTTTTCGCTAAAAGCCAGTGAAGCCCAACACATTCAAGTCCTGAGCGCTCGATCGTCTGGCGCACCTGCGCGCAACGCTTTGCTGTTAGTGTGACCGGGAAATCACCAAGCGTAAATGGAGCTAACTCGATACCTTGATACCCGGCTTCAGCAGCATAGTCACAGGCCTTCTCAAGCGGCCACTCCTGAAACGTTTCGTTACAAATTGCAAACCGCATGGTATTCCATTCCTCAGTTGATACGGAAACAATTACTTCTTCACATCAAGTGCTAAGGGAACCAGACGCGAATACGTCTGAAATGCTTCTGTAATCCGACCAGCCTTTTCATCACCATCATGAAAGACGAAGCGATGCCGAAGTGAAATGCGATCATTTTTTTTCATTAATACCTTGCCACTATCTGATTTCGGGTTCATCTGCTGAAGGCCAAATGGATTGGCACAAAACAATCCATAATTCCGCACATGCCACGCCGTCGGATGACGAAAGCTTGAGGGATGATTGAGGATGGCAACTCCAACATGTTGCTCTCCAACGGGCCCATGGTAGTCCACCCAGTCCGCTTTCTGGGCCCACGCTTTAGCATCCCGCTGCCCTTCACTATTAATAATCGATCCCCCCTGGTTGCGATCAACGGTCATACTATCTGGAACACGAATATAGAGACCAGCATCTTTCATATCCGCAAGTTCAACAGACCCATGACTTGCGATGAGATCAATGTCTACATCGATGATGCGAGTTGCGGGCGTATGCGAGAATGTGATTCGCCGATTTTCAGTTAATAGAGGAGTCTCCTGTGCGTCAACAAATTCATTCAACGCGAAGATGATAGCGTTTGTTCCTCCGGTCAGCGAGTGATACTGACGATGCTCAATAGCACCGATTGTTTGTAGCTTTTTTTCACGCTGCTTACTTTTGCTATACGATGCTGCTTCTGCCCAGGTATCAAAACCATTAACTCCCTGATGCCCAAAGGAGAGTCCTCGTTGATGAACATGGTCCCTTGATTCACCTTCAACTGTTTTCATTGGGAAGCATCGCGTCATAACTTGCCCAGAAGACCCAATAACATTCCATAGAAATGGCTTATTGCCTTGGTCAATCACATATTCAGCGATAGCCTGTTCATCACAATACACTCGCACGCCTCCGGCAGAGGTCTTCTCTACACGATACTGGCTATCCTTTGACGGTCTGCTTGTCGCAGTGTGGTCTTCTGCTGCAAGAACACTTTCACGGTGACTCCACAGCATTATGCCTATACAAGCAATCATACAAAAATGGAAACACCTGACTTGATGGGTTCGATTCATTTGAGATTCTCCATGACACACCATGACACACCATGACACACCCAAGGAACAAAAAGGCGTCGTAGCTCTATCCGCTCGGCAGTCTAACTTAAAAGCATTGTGGACATAAACATTTTTTACCCATATACGTTGTGTTACATTGCCTCATGCACCAGGAGTACATACTGTTCTTATTCGCCAAACTGAACTGAACGACAGCCTCCCTGAACATTCTATGAACCGTTGGATTGCTTGATCATGAATTTCCAACCAACTCGACAACAGATGCTGGAGTCCTTAGATCAAGACGAGGTCGTTGATCTTATCATCATTGGAGGTGGAGCCTCGGGACTGGGCATCGCCGTCGATGCAGCAACACGTGGGTTTTCAACAATCCTGCTTGAATCACACGATTTCGCAAAGGGAACATCAAGTCGTGCCACGAAGTTGGTTCATGGTGGAGTACGGTATCTCGCACAAGGAAACATCACGTTAGTTCGTGAGGCACTACGAGAGCGTCAGATTCTCCTTGATAATGCCTCTCATTTGGCGCAGCCACTACCGTTTGTTGTCCCCGGCTATGGCTTCCGTGGGTGTGCCTGGGACTTACCCATCTATCGCACCGGATTGGCGCTGTATGATGCTCTCGCCAAAGGGAGCCACCTTGGTAAAACCTGTTATGTTTCTCGACAGACATTGCTGCAAGAGTCACCACAGATCCAGCACAACAAACTCTGCGGAGGAGTGCGCTACTGGGATGGCCAATTCGATGATGCAAGATTATCTGTTGCTCTGGCGCGCACAGCCATCCAAGCTGGTGCAACAGTTCTGAATTATTGTCGTGTGACCAAGTTCCTGAAAGCTGATTCTCCACGTGGACATGGTCATATCACAGGTGTTGTAGTAGAAGATCAGGAAACGAAGCGTATTTTTTCCATACGTGGAAAATGCGTTGTGAATGCAGCAGGTGTTTGGGCTGACTCCGTCCGCCGCTTGGATGATCCCTGTGCCATGAAA
>CACORA010000078.1 GCA_902629495.1 Planctomycetaceae bacterium | reverse complement strand
GGGCTGGGGAATTGCCTGAGGTTGATGCGTGGGTGCGTCTCTCAGTCTCAGCGAAAGATATGGGGCTCGAAGCTGGTGCCAAAGTGACTCAGTTTGCCTTTACTCAGTTCGGGGGGAGGGTTTTCTGGGATCAGTTTGGTCTCACGACAAATAATGAAAAGTATCGTTGGGACGGTTTTTCACCGGAACTTCAAGACGCCATTAAAAAATCCAAGTCGGATCGCAGCGAGAAAGACCAGTCAGTCATTCTTGCTCATTACCGAACCATTGCCCCTGAACTGAAGCCGTTGCATACAGCTATAGGTCAAACGAACCAGCAGATTGCTGGGATCAATGCAAGGATTCGTACGGTTCCTGCAACTGTTTCGGCAAAGTGTCGTGAGATTCGTATTCTGCCGCGTGGCAACTGGATGGATACATCAGGAGAAGTCGTTCAGCCAGGAACGCCTCATTTTTTGCCGGGCCATCGGGAAGGTGCATTAACCCGTCTCGATCTTGCGAAGTGGCTTGTATCCCCAGAGAACCCGCTGACGTCACGAACGTTCGTGAACAGGATGTGGGCCCGCTTCTTTGGAACTGGTCTTTCAGGAGCGGTCGAAGACCTTGGGTCGCAGGGGCAATGGCCTACCCATCCAGTATTGCTCGATCATCTTGCGGCAAGATTTATAGAGAGTGGCTGGGATGTGAAGCAACTCATAAAGACAATTGTTTTGTCGGAAACCTATCAGCAAAGCTCTTCTGGAACACCATCGCTACACGAGCGTGATCCCTACAATCGATTGCTTGCTCGCCAAGCCGGGATTCGTCTCCCTGCCGAGTTGGTGAGAGACAATGCGCTTGCAGTAAGTGGCTTGCTGAATCCTCACGTGGGGGGACGAAGTGCCCGCCCCTATCAGCCAGCGGGATATTATCAGCACCTCAATTTCCCAAGGCGAACCTACAAGGCGGCATCTGATGCGAATCAATATCGACGCGGCGTGTATACCCACTGGCAACGGACGTTCCTGCACCCAGCCATGCGTGCGTTTGATGCACCGTCTCGCGAGGAGTGTACGGTCAAACGTGATATTTCCAGCACTCCACTTCAGGCGTTGGTCCTTCTCAATGACCCTACCTTTGTTGAAGCTGCGAAGTCACTCGCGGAGAGTGAAACAACGATCGCAGCGATGTTTGAGCGAGTCCTGACGCGGGTTCCTGAAGATGCAGAACTGGAGGCCTTAACAAAGCTCTATGCTTCTGAATTGGATCGCTTTGAAAATGATCCTACCGCTGCTGATGAGCTTCTTGCTGTTGGAATGAAAGTGATTGCGAAGCCTGAGTCTCAAACGCAGCTAGCGGCAAGAACGTCTGTGGCTCGCAGTATCTTGAACCTTCAGGAAGTGATTACCCGTTACTAGACATGTTTACTGGCAGGTCATCAATGACTATCGAAGCAATCGATCAACTAAAGCGGCGGACGTTCCTGCACAATTCCTTTTCAGGCATCGGGGCACTTTCCATGGCGGGCTTGCTCAGAGGCCCCCAGAATCTGTTTGCGGATTCACCCAATGCTGGCGGAATACTTGGTGATGTTCGTCATCGTCCTGTCAAAGTGAAGCGTGTTATTCATCTGTGTATGGCAGGGGGTCAGTCTCATCTCGAGAGTTTTGATCAGAAGCCGAAGCTCGCCGAGCTTGACGGTCAACCAATGCCAGCTTCCTTCACAGCGGGACAGCAATTGGCACAACTCCAGAAGAGTGCTGGCAAGCTTAAGTGCATGGGGCCGCGCTACGCCTTCAAGAAGTGGGGGAAGTCAGGGCAGGAAATTAGTGAAGTATTCCCCCACATTGGATCGGTTGCTGACGAGATTGCGATTATTCGTTCGATGCAAACGGAGCAGATTAATCACGATCCGGCACATACCTTCATGAATACTGGTTCCATTATTCCTGGGCGTCCGAGCATGGGTGCCTGGGTGAACTACGGAATTGGCTCTGAGTCGGAAGACCTTCCGGGGTTCGTTGTGTTGACCAGTGAAGGCGGAGGGCAAGGGCAACCGATTTCTTCCCGGCAATGGAATAACGGATTTTTGCCAAGCCAATTTCAAGGAGTGCAATTTCAATCCAAAGGTGATGCAGTTCATTACGTGAACAATCCAGCAGGTGTTAATCGTGACGCTCAGAGAGATGTGGTGGATACGGTGAATCAATTGAATCGCCTTCTCGGCCAACATCGGTTTGATCCAGAGATTGAGGGTCGAATCGCCCAGTATGAAATGGCATTTAAGATGCAGGTGTCCGTACCCGGGCTCATGGATGTCAGTGCTGAATCAACGAAGACTCTCGAGATGTATGGCTGTACTCCAGGGGATGGCAGCTTTGCAGCCAATTGCCTGCTTGCTCGCCGCCTTGCCGAGCGGGGTGTTCGGTTTATTCAACTCTATCATCGTGGTTGGGATCATCATGGAGGGATTGAAAAGGGATTTAGGAAGACCGCTGAAATTGTTGACCAAGGAACCGCTGCGCTCATAGGCGATCTCAAACAAAAAGGGATGCTCGACGATACCTTGATTATTTTTGGTGGCGAATTTGGTCGGACCCCAATGGCACAGGGGAGTGGGCGAGATCACCACATTAATGCCTTTTCAATGTTCCTGTGTGGTGGAGGCATCAAGGGAGGTGTTACCCACGGTGCGACAGATGAGCTTGGCTATGCTGCGGTTGAGGATCCCGTTCATGTTCACGATGTACATGCAACGATGTTGCACCTGTTAGGTATTGATCACAAAAAGCTGACGTTCAAATTTCAGGGGCGTGACTTCCGGTTAACGGATGTTTTTGGGCATTTGATTCAGCCGATTCTGGCGTGATGAGATTCTGGAAAATGGTATTTCGGCATGCGCTCCCCAGCCGTTCATGTTGGTAAGATACGAATGGGTAGGAGTGCGTGATGGTGCGTTGTACGACCGATCGTTCAGGGAAAGCTTTTTTCAAAAGAGAGGCTGC
>CACORA010000077.1 GCA_902629495.1 Planctomycetaceae bacterium | reverse complement strand
ATTGCAGTTGAAGACTGGTCACAACTGGAAGTAGGAATGATTGTTGAGTGCCGTGTCAGTGGGACCAACAAGGGTGGCTTGGAGTGTGAAGTTGGTGGTCTTCGTGGTTTTATGCCAGCCGGAGCAGTCAGCCCGTGGAGGGTTGAAAACCTTGAGGAAATGGTTGGACAGACCCTTGAAAGCCTTGTCACGGAATTGGTTCCTTCGGCACGACGACTTGTTCTTTCAAGGCGAGCAGTACTTGAGCGACAGGCCGCCGACGCACGTGCAAAAATGCTGGAAACGCTTCAAATTGGTGAACAACTTGATGGCATTGTTCGAAATATCAGAGATTTTGGAGTCTTTGTTGATCCACGACGGATTTCGACAGCATCATCCTCAGTTCCAATGGGAGCAGAGGGATGGGTCAGATTTGGTATTTGTTGAAGGATCGTATCACTCTCGGAAATGATCTCGCTCATTCGAGACTCAATGGCAGCGACTTCCTCTCGCAATCTTCGGCCTTCGGCTTTTTTTGATTCTTTCTCCGATTCATTTGCAGACTTACCGATAGACTTGCTTATTTGACCAGACTTCTGTTTGAGTTGATCGATATCGGCTTGGAGATTCCGCCTCAACTTGTCTAGTTCTGCAAATTTTTCCACATCCGCAGTCGAACCTCGTTGGTGGCAGTTCTTAGCGACAAGATCAATGTTATCTGTGACGAAACGGCGATCGAGCACGGGGCATCTCTCCTTTAGAAAAAATGGATAATGAAAAACAGGTTCTTCGATATACTATCCGGTATTGCTCAACTATGCAGTTTATGAGAGTGTGCCAAACAAATGCCTTCTTCTGCCAGTGCGATGTCTGATGTTGATTTTGCAGAGGTTTCTCAGTCAAGAAACACTGAAAAACAAAGTCAAGCAAGACCCCAGCCTCGCTACCATGTTGTGTTGTGGAATGATGATGATCATACATATGAGTATGTCATCGGGATGTTAGGCGTTTTGTTCGGTCATTCTCAGGAATGCGGATTTGCCATGGCCAAGAAGGTTGACAAAGAGGGGCGAGCAATTGTTTTGACAACAACAAAAGAACACGCCGAGTTTAAGCGAGATCAGATCCAAGCCTTTGGATCGGACATTCGGCTGGCCCGTTCGACGGGGGCTATGTCAGCCTCAATTGAGGCTGAGTAGATGCTACAGAGTACCTGTTCGCAAAAGATGGACCGCTGCGCATGGTTAGTCATTAGTGTTTTCTGTGTTATTCGTCTTATCATTGCAGCAATTCTTCCAGCAATGATTGATGAGGCATATGGTATCACTGTTTCGCGAAGATGGTCGCTATCGTATTTTGATCATCCACCAGTGTGCTTCAGCCTCGCTCGCATTGTGGCTTGGCTTGTTGGTTCAGAAAATATTTTTTTTCTACGGCTGCCATTTGTTTTCTCAGGAGCTGTGGTCGGTTGGCTGATCTATGACATTACTCGCTTGACATATGGGAGGGTGGCTGGTTTTTGGGCTGTTGCCTGGTATTCAATTGCACCTTTTTTTCTTCTTTCGGCAGGGCACTTTGTGGTGCCTGATGGACCACTTGATCTTTTTCTTTTACTCACGTTCAGGCTTGTGTTGCCCGACCTCTTAGATCCTCACGGCTCTTTGCATATGAAGCGTTGGCTTATGGCGGGAGGATGCTTTGCATTGGCATTGGCATCAAAGTACTTGGCGATTCTTTTTGGAGCTTCGGCACTTGCATTTTTGATATGCAGTCCGGGGCATCGCCATATATTTCGTTCACCTGTCTTGTGGCTTACGTTACTTGTAGCGCTTTTGGGCCTTGTGCCAACGCTGCTATGGAATGCGTCTCATGATTGGATATCGATTGGATTCCAGGCAGGACGAGCGGGAACGAAGGGAATGACCCTGCAGGTGAAAAACTTTGTGACCGTTCTTCTTGGGCAGATGGTGTATGTACTTCCAGGTACATGGCTTGTGATTATGTGCGCATCACTTACGAAGCTGTTCCGCCCCCAAAAAGTGGCGGATCAATTGTTTGCATGGTTTACGATCGTGCCACCTTTTGTGTTTCTGGTCATCGCAATCATCAGTCAGAGATCATTGCCGCACTGGTCAATGAGTGGTTTTTTGTTCGGATTTCCTCTGGTTGGGGCATGGACAGAGAAGATGCTGCCGAAATTCGGCTATTTCATCCGCACGACGTGGCTGGTCACAGCGGTCACTGTTGTGCTCTTATTTTTTGGATTTAGTCTCCAGTCACGATGTGCTTTCATCCCAAGGTTATTTTCGGGGCTCACAAGTGCTGATGTGAATTGGCAATTCCAGGAGTGGTCTGATTTGTCTGTGATGTGGCAAAGGATGCAGTTTCCAAATACAGCTGTTGTCAGTAATTGGGTAACAGGTGCTAAGGTAGCCCATACTCTCGGACCTCAAGTGAGGGTTCTACCACTTTCGGATCCACGACACTTCCAGTTTCTTTATCCATTGAAAGATATCACACTCGAGAAGCAGCTTTTTGTCCAGCCAGCAATACGTGGTCAAAGCAATAAAAGTATTGCTGAACTAAGAGCATTCTTGGCGTCTCACAACTTGCAGATGATTGAACCACCCACAATTATTCAGCAGATGGCGGGAGACTGGCGACGGTTCGATATTATTATTGTTCCGATTGGAAAAAAATAGTTTTGACTTGAAAGTCTTACCACTTAAGTCCAAAGCGGTCGCCATCCGAGTTACCCCCAAGGCCACCTTTGAGAGGAGTGTTTCTTTTCTTCTTCACGGGAGGCATTTCTTCAATTTGTTCTTCAGTGTCTGAGCTGCTCTCAAGCTCTGATGTTTTGGTCTGCAGGGCTTTGATCGAGAGTGACATTCGTTGTTCGTCTGCATCAACTGAGAGAACTCGACACTCAATGACGTCACCTTCTTTGACAACATCAGAAACACTTCGTATTCGTCGAGTGGCCAGTTCTGACACATGAATCAGCCCTTCAATGCCAGCTTCAAGTCTGACAAAGGCACCAAAGTCTGCAATTCTACTGACCGTCCCTTTGACGGTAGCCCCGGAATGATATTTGTCTGTGGCCTTTGTCCATGGGCTTTCAATAAGGTCACGAACA
>CACORA010000076.1 GCA_902629495.1 Planctomycetaceae bacterium | reverse complement strand
CGCCCCGACAACCCTCTTCAACAATCCGAACAAGCCCAACCACACACCGCAACAATCAAAATCAAGCCGTCCACCCCTGACTGGTCTCCCAATCATACAGACCAATAAACACGGCAAGTCCTCTTTTCAGGTAAAAGGACGAGCCGTCATTGCATTTGACATAAGCACCCTTCACGCACATCGTTTTACCGCACACGGCATGATCCCAGATTCGAGTGATTCAGATACAAGCGTGCAGTTTAGTGTCTATGTTGATCAATCGCCCGCGATACGCACACCGCTTCAACCAACATCGCTACTTCACACTAAGGGCAATCCAACTCTTGGGCGTTCTGTATTTTATTCTTCTCGAGTTGGCTGCGCAAAGTGTCATTCATTTGCTGGATATGGAGGCGACATTGGACCGGATCTTACCAGCATTGCAAAGAAACACTCAACCGAGGCCCTCTATGAAGACATTCTTGCACCCCATGCGGCTATTGCTACCGGCTTTGAGACCATGACAATTCTTACAACGAGAGGAACGGTCCTCAGTGGATTACAGGTTTCTGCCGGCAACCCAGTTGTTCTAAAAGATGTAGACGGGACGATTCATTCTGTCCCAAGAGAAGAAATCGATGATATCACGGCATCTCGAAATTCGCTTATGCCTGAACTTGGGAAACTTCTTACAACTGAAGAACTTGCATCACTCATTGCATTTCTTCAGACTGAGGGCGTTCGCAATGAATGACGTGCGGTGCATGGGGATTGTTTCGTCATCGCATCCTCGATTAGGAAAGCACGCTGTCACCGATTTAAGCCAGATCATTGGTTTTTCGGGACATCTGCTCCTGGTGCACAACTTTTAGCGGCAAGCCCCGTTTAGGTATGGAGGAAGGTGGTTCCTTCGTCGACTAATGATTTGTTCATGCAGAAAGGTTCTTCAATGTGCAAAAAGCCATTCATTCTGACATCTCTTCTAGCTTGTGTTGGTTTTCTTCAACTGTGCATGCCTTCGGCGTTCGCAGATTCTCAAAAAGCCAATCATCCCAAGATGCAGAAATCCAATGCCGTGAAGGCTGAAAAAGACACATTAGTTCGACTTGAAAAAGTGGTCTCACGACTTGAGACGATTGTGAAATATTTGGAGCAGAAAGGACAGAAACCAACGGTAGCATCAATCAGACACCCTCGATTTTCTACCGATCACGGCAAGCAAAGTAAAAAACAGTACAAGCCTCATCGAAAAGTGCACAAGAACGAACGCGACAAGCACTCTCAGGGGAGCCATCGCTCTCATTCACGATCGGGACTCGCTCACCGAAATCATGGCTCACGCAAGAACGCTCAACACCGTCCGTGCCCGCACTGCAACGCGAAACACCTAACACATGAAAAAAACAGACAACACAACCTTGCACATCCTCCTGGTTGGTCTGCACGCCCTCAGCACGCACCACAGCCACCCCATCTGCCGGCACCCCCAGACCGCCCAATGCATCAAAAACAATCACCGAACAGTGGACACAAACAACTGCACAACAAGTCACGCGATCACCACAGCCCACATGATCACAAACCACATCCTGATGGTCGTCGTGTCATGGATCAACATGGTCCAAAAAATGCTCCAGTGCACAATCAACATCATGGAAAACCCAAGGATTCTGCCGGCCATCATGCCGGTTCGAACGACAGGCCTCAAGAACATGTTGAACCACATGGCGCTGGTCCCCATAGCTCAGGATCTCATGGCCAACAGGATCACAACAAGCATCATCCCCCTGCACGCTCTGGAGCACACCCACACCCCGATCACTCAAGGGCCCCACGTGCCGGTATGCCTCCTCAACAAAAAGATAGTTTTGAGAACTCGCAACGCCGGATGAAAGAGGAAATGGGAAAGATTCTTGAAGCCAAACAAGTGGCCATGCACAAACAAATTGACAAAATCAATAAGGATGCAGAAAGAAAAATCCAAGAAATGGAAAAGCATATTCATATGCTAAAAAAAGAACTCATGGAACTAAAACAGAAGAAGTGAACAAAGAATCTGCATGAAGCATCACACCTAAAGTCGAGTGCCTGTGCAGATTCAGATTTCACAAGCCATGGCCGGAAGTTATCCACTGCTATCACAGGCTGTTCCCGCCTTTTTCATAACGCGGTGAAGTTAGAGACACACTCTGGCAACCGGTGTGTTCTCTGGTTCTGTTATGACTGTGGATCATTCTTTTAACAGTACGGCCTGAGAGATCACAGAAACACAAGAAAACACTATGCCGCTACCATGGCCAGAGAACAGATAACATCAATGACTGAAATGAAAAAGGCAACTAAAGGCGTTACAAAACACATTCGTGAGCAACGGGTACCGTGCGCCAAGACTGAGATGATCCATAACCGTCTGTGAGCAAGACATATCACCATGAAGAGCATATCCAACATTCTTTGGCACCTTTTCATTGCCGGAACGGTCACTTTCAGCCTTAGCACGAGCCAAGCAGATCAGCAGACACCACCAAATGTAGTGGTAATTATGGCCGATGACCTCGGCTACTCCGACATCGGATGCTATGGAAGCGAGATCGACACTCCCAACCTCAATCATCTCGCTGCCAACGGACTCCGTTTTTCTCAGTTTTACAACACTGCCAAGTGCCACTCTTCGCGTGTCTCCCTTCTCACCGGTCAGTACTGCATCGCCGCTGGCGACGTCAGCCTTTCCCATGCTGTCACATCCGCTGAAGTCCTTCGCAACGCCGGCTATTTCACTGCGATGACTGGCAAGTGGCACCTCAATGGTGAACCTACCGACTTTGGTTTCGATCGTTACTTCGGACACCTCAGCGGCGCCTGCAACTTCTTCAAAGGTGACAACTCTTTTCGGCTCAATGGTGAGAAGTGGGACGTCCCCACCATGCTCAACGATAAGACCTTTTACACTACCGTTGCCAATGTCGACTTCGCCCTCGACTTTCTCAATGAAGCTCGCAAGACGGATAAACCATTTTATTTGTATGTCGCTTTCAACGCTCCCCATGCCCCTCTTCACGCACTCCCTGAAGACTATGCTAAGTACAAGGGCCGCTACACCGAAGGCTGGGACGAGATACGAGACGCCCGCATCAAGAAACAGATTCAAATGGGAGTTCTCCCCAAGAACCAAAAGCCCAGTCCACGGCCCCCGCACATCCGCGCTTGGAACGATCTCGTTCCTTGGCAACGCGATTACGAAACGAACCGCATGGTCACCCTTGCCGCCATGATCGACCGCATCGACCAGGAGATTGGCCGCCT
>CACORA010000075.1 GCA_902629495.1 Planctomycetaceae bacterium | reverse complement strand
TGCTGCAAACTGCAGAGAGGCATCTTCCTTCCCTTCTGAAAGTTTTTCGACAAGTACGGGAACAGCGGGCGATGCTTTTGGGCCAATGGCTGCCAATGCGAGCATGGCCTGCATCTGTTCTGTCGGCGTCCCCTGACGGGTGAGCGTTGCCAATTCTTCAGTGGCTGGAGATGCCTCTGGTCCAATTTCAGTGAGCGCTACGGCTGCCCAATAACGAGTTTCAGGAACGTTGAGTGCTTCTTTTAGAACGGGCACTGCTTCGTCACCCATATCTGCCAAGGTGTGAAGGACTGGCATGATGACGGACGGTGCTCTATCGCTTAGGGCTTTTGCAAGCCGTTGCGCCAACTTCTTGCTATCTGGACTAATTGCAGCAACTGCTCTGATAGAAGCCCTGCGAACACGGGGATCATCACGAAGAGAAGCAGTGAGCAGTGGATCAATAGCATTTTCGTAGAGCGTTTTGTCCTGCTGAGAAATGTCATCATCATCAACATAAATGTGGCGAATCGATGCAGCAGATTGCGCAGCCGTAACGGGATCTTTATCTTCAAGGATACTCGAGAGATCAGGGATGGCTGAAACAGCATCCTCTCCAATAAGTCCTATCGTGCGAACAGCATGCCACCTCACCTTGGGGTCAGATTGTTTGGTGAGCTTGAGGAGATCTGGCAAGGTGCTCTTTGCACGAGAACGCATTGCTCCCAATGCATCAATCGCACGAATCAGTGATGCACTGTCGGTCGCTGTCGTAAGAGTATTCTGAAGACTTTCCAGAGAGGAAGGAACTGCTTTTTTTGCAGACTCAGAATCTGTAGTTGTGTCGGCAGGCTGCTCCACTAGATGAGATGCATCAGCACTGGTTACATTATCCTTGACAACGCCGACCGGAACCTGCTTTTCGCATCCCACAAGCCAGAGAACGGCAGAAGCAAGCCCCAGTTTGGCCATTAGGCGACGATTCATACCTGTAGTCCTCACTTAAATTACCCAAAAATGTCAAAAGGCCTCTTTCTCACTATCGGGACCCTATTGGTTGAACAGTCTACTAAACCAACATCGCCCGATCTGATCTTTTGAAGTATACTTGCCAATGAAGTTTCAGTGCATAGTCCAGTTGGACGAAATTTGTTCTCAACCGATTTTGTGATTGCGTTTTCTCAAAAAGAGGCTTTTTATGGAATACTTCTCACTATTTTTAAAAAGTAGAAATAATTCTGTGAGAGATGGTTTGCGATATTCGGTTGCATCAGTCTTTCTGGCTTCGGCCTTGTGCATGCCAGTTCTTGCTCAATGGGGAGGCTTTGGAGGAGGTTTTGGATACAATCGTGGAGGGTTTGCATCAACGGCAGGTCAGGCTGCATCATATGGCATGTCAGAAACGATGCGTGCGCAGGGATTTCAGGCTATTCAGAATTCAGAAGCAGCCAAAAACTGGGAGGACGTAAAAACAAAACAAATCGATAATAGACAGAAATGGACGGATACCTATTTCGATATGCGAAAAACGAATCGTGAGGCCAGAGCCGCAGAAAATGGTCCACAAATTACTCATGATCAGGCAATTCGTATGGCAGCGATGGGAGCGCCTCCACGGCTCATCTCTACGCAACTCGATCCAGTTACTGGTCACATTCAGTATCCGCTTGTGCTACAGGATGATCTCTTCAAGCCTTACCGAGATGAACTCGATGAAATGTTTGCAAAGAGAGCGTCTTCAGGTGGAAGCGTAAGTTTCGGTGATTTGCAGGACATCCAGACAACGGTTTCAAAATTTACGGATGCATTGAAAGAACACGTTGATAAGTATCCAGCGGGACCGTACGGGCAGGCACGAACATTTCTTGATAGCCTGAAGCATGAAGCATTGATGCCATCAACTTAGCAGAGGGTGAGAGGTTAGGAATTCAACCTTTTGGGGTGAGTTCGGACTCTTAAAAGGAGGGGCATCGTCGTCAGTCGAAATACTCCTGAGAGTATAAAAACGGCAAAGTATGCAGACTGGTTTTCTCCAAGCCATCTTAGGACCGTGCCACCTGTGGCGGCACCTGCAAGTGTTGCTAATGATAGCCCGAGATTGTGAATTGTAACGACTCCTGTACGTTCTCGGTGGTGCACAGCCTCGAAAAAAAGAAGGGATGTTGCGAGTTCATAGCAAGCCCAAAAAATGCCTGCCATTACCTGTACCCCCATCAGGTACACAACGTTTGATGAGAATAACCATAATGATGAAAGAGGAATAATGCTGATCGCACCAAGCCTCAGAAGTCGATCGGAGCCTATCTTTTTTCCAAGATTTCCAAAAACAGGCATGGCGCTAGCCTTTGCCAGCAGGCCTGTTCCAACGACCATCATATAAGCGGCATAAGAAAATTGCTGATTGTCGAGCATGTATGGTGTGAAATACGGTGCACACAACTGAGCGGAAAAAGCAAAAGCCCACAGAAAGGCCATGAGTGCCCCAGCTGGTGAGTGCACGATGGCGCCAGTTTTTTTCCAGAGTTGGCGTAGAAGATTGCCTTCCACATGGCTTTGTATTGTTTTTGGACTCTGGTGCTTGTTGTCAGACAAGCGAGGCGAAACTTCACGACATGCTAGCAGGCATAGTGTTGAAATAGTACGACTGACCGATGCCACTGCAAAAAGACAAGCAAATACAGGAAGAATAATGTCGAATTGTTCGGCGACCTGAAGTGCAAGGCCAGCCATCAAAAATCCGATGAGCGTTGCCAGTTGAGCAAGTCTGTTCCGCTGCGCAAAGTAGGCTGCACGGATCTGCGCAGGAATAAGTACCCCCATCCATGTATTCCAAGCAGGCACACCTGCCATGCCTGCTGACCAATAGATACTCGTGACAACCAAGAGATGGCTAAAGGATGCCTTTCCCTGAATGGCCCAGAAAATAAGTGGAAGAAAGCTGGCTGATTGAATGGTCGTGCAACCAATGACCCAGAGCCGATTGCTGCCGAGGCGATTGACAGCTACCGGCGTAATAAGTTGTACGAGTGCTGCAATGAGAATCGACAGGCTCGGGATCAGTCCGGCGGCAACTGGTCCTAATCCGAGAGCAAGGACAAAGGCTGGGAAAAAAATCTCTCCACAGCCGATCATGACGCTGTATGCCGTTGCATCAGCGGTAGAGACGAATAAATCTCGGCGAAGTAAACTTGCTGTTTTGAAGCGAATCACGGGTGTAGTTTGGCGAGAGGAGATGACAGTCTATAGTGATAAGTCTGACTATAGTTTGAACCTCGAAGTAAATGACGGATGTATCACAACTTTTCCTGGAAAGACTTGCTATGAAGGCTCTAGTTACTGGTGCTACTGGCTTTGTTGGTCCTTGGCTCTTGC
>CACORA010000074.1 GCA_902629495.1 Planctomycetaceae bacterium | reverse complement strand
TGCGCCGTCATATAGTCACTTGAGAGACCACCACCGATACTCTGAGAAGCACGAATCGGAATTGTATCCTCGACTGGATTTGTGAAAGCAATGTTCCACTTGTCTACATCATTTTGAGTTACGACAGTCGCCGTACCAACCACCGTCCACGTTCCATTTTTGTCTATATCCGCTTCTACGCTAACCGTTGCACCGCTTTGTCCTGTACCAAAGATCGTGGGGGTTGGGTCATTTGTCGGAAAAAGAGAAAACGTTGGCAAACCTCCATCACTATCCAAAAACACTGGACGTGTTGGCGGACCTGCTGGAGTGACATCAAACGTGATTGGACTGGATGGGTCGCTTTCATTTCCTGCTTCATCGGTCTGGGTTGCCGTGAGCGTTATGGTGCCATCGGGGATAGCTACCGACGGTACAACGATCCATTTCCCTGAGGTTGTCACCGTTGTTGTGAATGACTCGCCAGGTAAGGCATCAACAAGAAGTGTGACCGTTGCTCCAGGCTCCCCATCGCCAGTAATCACTGGTTGTGATTCTCGGGTGAGCGACATCGGATCAATAACAGGTGGATCAGGTTCCTCCAGATCAATATCGATCACCTTCCGTTCGGACACCGTACCTGAATTTCCAGCGAGATCTCTTTGCGTGATGACAAGATCGTGTTTACCGTGAGGAAGCGGATCAGCCGCTGGCCAGACAAGCGTCCAGCCTGCAAAGGTAAGCGGCTGAGCTCCACTATCCGTCGCATTGTCTGACAATGTGATCTGGGTTGGAGAATCAATCGAGTGAATGACCGTGTCTGCCGGAATGCCAGCCCCGGTCACCGCCATCCCAACAAACAGTCCGGTGGTATCAGCGATAGCCACCGTCGACGATCCATTCGTGAGAGTCCCAGTGAGGAGCATTCCCTCAACGTCAACCTCATACACATTGCCTGTTGAGGGCACCGTAAGCACCATCGTTGCATGAACTTCCCCAGAGCCCTGGAGCGTTGGGGTTTGGTCATTTGTTGGACCAAGGTACCCCGTGAATGGATTCACATTGGCAAATGTGGGGGCAGCTGGTGGATGGGTATCAATCCGGATCTGATCATCCTGCCACGCACTCGCCTGCCCCAAAACATCATATTGAGCAGAACGAATTCTGATAACTTCACCATCTGGGGCTGCTCCGACTGGGAGCAGAACGTGGGCATACGAAGGAATTGTCCATGTGCCACCCGGCTGCACAGTGGCCCAACCAATCGTCGTGAAGACGCCGTAGATCTCAGCCTGGACCTGAACCATATTCCCGGCAAACCCAGTACCTTCAAAGGTTGGGGTGGCCGTGTTCGCAACACGACCGACAAACGCAAGCGGTTCAGCAGCAAGACTATCCGTCGCATTGTCTGACAATGTGATCTGGGTTGGAGAATCAATCGATTGAATGACCGTGTCTGCTGCGATACCGCTGCCCGTCACTGCCATGCCAACAAACAGCCCTGCCGTCTGAACATTTCCAACGATAGACGATCCGTTTGTAAGGTCCCCATCGGTCTCGATGTTGACAGCAGCAGGCATGGTAAAGAGCGGCTGATCTGGCTGCTGGCTTTGAATCTCAACAGAACTACTGGCTGGATCACTGTCATTTCCAGCAACATCTTGCTGGGTTGCAGAAAGAGCGATCGTTCCAAATGCTAATGATTGCGTCGAGACAAGAGACCATCCACCATCTGCTCCAACAACAGCTGTTCCAATGGACTGCATTGGACTCAGCGTGTCATCATCAACATCGGCAAGGACGGTCACTGTGGCACCAGGCTCTCCGGTCCCGATGATCGTTGGTGTCGTGTTGGATGAAAGAGGAATCGGATTGATCACAGGCGGAAGTGGCTTGACGGTATCGATGACAACAGTGACGACAGCAAGCTGGGAGACATTGCCGGCGGCATCAACCTGATACGAGACAAGCGTTCGAACGCCGTCGGTAAACTGCGTGTTCGGAGTTCTGGAGAAGGATTTCTCCGAAAGATCGAGACTCCAGATTTGTAAACCGGGGCTGTAGGACAACTCCCTATGCTCACCAAGGGTGTACGTTGTGCCGTCGACCGCAACAGTCAAAGTATCTCCAGCTGCCGGATCCACCGCCGCCGTTCCTTCAATCACTGGCCCCTGGTTGTTGGTCGGTGGCAAGGGGTTTACCGTGGGATTCTGAGGCAGGTTTGAATTGATCGTGATCGTGTTGTTTCCAGATGACGCATTCAAGTGCTCATCCACAGCCGTTGCTGTCACAACGTAGTCACCATCTCCATCAAGCACGGGATTTGTATTCAGATTGAGTCGCCATGTGTTAGCAGATGCAGCATAGAAGAGCTCTGGGTCCGAATCGAGATCATAGACAACGGACGCGAAGCGAAACGTCAGGCCATTCGCTGAATTTGTCTCCGCGGCATTCTGCGACAGTGTGATCTGCGTGGGAGAATCGACGGAGAGAATAGTGGTGCCAACCACAATGCCAGCTCCGGCCACTGCCATGCCAGGAACAAGATCCGTGGAGTCAATGGAAACAGTAGCTAACGCATCCGTTGTTCCACCTTGCCTGAGAATCGATTGTTTCTCAATCGCAACGGACAAGGTGTCGCCGCCTGGACTATCAAGCGTTGCCGTCCCGGTGATCATCGGCCCCAGGGAACCTGTGACTAATGCATCCACGGTTGGCTGTGGAGGGGGGACAAGATCAATCGTCAGATCAGCCGTGCCAACAGTTGATCCAATGAATGTGAGATTCGTACCAGGATTGGTGGCAGTAGCATTCTGCGAGAGCGTAATCTGATTGAGAGAGTCAACAGAGAGAATGGTCGTGTTAGCAGCAATACTCACTCCAGTCACAGCCATGCCCGGAAAAAGATTCGTCGTGTCGTCAGGGCCAACAATGTTAACAATAGGAGAACCGTCTATTGTTGCACCTTGCCCGACAAGGTTATTTGTCGCTGTCACGACCACCGGATAGACACCATGACCAAGCGTTTCTGAAGCGAGATCAAGGCTCCAGGTGTTGGCCACGTCGTCATGCGTGAATTCTGGAGTGTTCGGATCACCGAGCGTATAGGTCGATCCATTCACGCTCACTGTCAGCGTGTCACCAACAGCTGTATCAACGGTTGCCGTCCCCGTAACGATCGGACTTTGATTGCTTGTCGCCAAAGGATCGACTGTTGGATCAACCGGCAACGCTGAACTCACAATCAGATTCCCAACGTCGGCAGATACATTCCCTGCTGCGTCTGTGATTGTGGCCGTTACAGGATAGACACCATCTGCAAGGGCATCCTCACCAGGAATCAGGAGTGTCCAGTCCGTACCGTCTACCGTGAGGTCGCCACCACCAACCGAGTACCCAATGCCATTCACAGTGACCGTCAGTGTCTCTCCGTCACCAAG
>CACORA010000073.1 GCA_902629495.1 Planctomycetaceae bacterium | reverse complement strand
TCCATCAACAACACAAAGCCTCGCTCAGCTTGGGAAAAAATCTCAAATAGCCCATCGAGCATTCTTGGGAGCACCTCATCGACAGACAACGATCCGGCCATTGCACGTCGTAGCCCTACAACTGCTCGCAAATGAACTTCTGATTGTTCTGCGGGCTCTACATTGTCTGAAAGCCCCCGCATGTCGACCTGCGACAAAATGTGTGAGTTATTTATGTCTGACTCTACTACGTCTCCTTGGTCTGTTCTCGAACCTGAACTCAGTACTGTTGCGCCCGTCTGACCACTTTCTTGAAAGTGAATTCTCTGATCACAAATCACAAGTTCATCACCATCTTGTAACCGAAGCCGCGACGTTAATTTATTTCCATTGACTGTTGTTCCATTGCGACTTCGCAAGTCCTCTACAAAAAAATCATCTTCTTCCTGTGTGATAGCGGCATGCTGGCGACTCACGGAAGAAATATCGAGGACAACATCACACGCAGGGTGCCGACCTATAACGACGCGAGGACTCGAGAGAGCAACACGTTGCCCCGAACGATTACCGGAACGAAAAATGAGTTCAGCCACAGAAAATCTCCTTGGAACACACTCTGTATGGTAACAGGCAATTCAAGGTGCGATTGCCCCGCCGTCTTTTGCACGGTAATCTGGTGATTTCTCCGAAAGATGGGGAATGGTGTAACGGTAGCACGACTGGCTCTGAACCAGTTAGTCCAGGTTCAAATCCTGGTTCCCCAGTTCACTTTTGTCACAACATTATTGTCTTTATTGATGTGTCGCTGATTGTTTCGCGAAGGGATCATTCCACACCATGCCTGCATCCCCTGTTGGAGACGCAATAGCGTGGGCGTCTCGAATTATGGCAATTGGTTTCGTAATGTTTCTACCAAGCGTGGCAGGGAACTGGCTTGACGATCGGTTCGATATGTCATTCCTTGGAGCGAGTGGCCTTATTTTGGGATTTATTGTTGGTCTCATCTGGCTCATTCAATTATCAAAACAGAATCATGACGAGCGAAAATCATAGTAGAACCCAACAAACGGCGGCTTTTCCGAAAGGCACCTTTATAGGGCTGGCTGTGCTGGTCTCTGTTCTTGCTGCAGCTGTACTACTTGCAGATTATTTTGGTGACAAATCTCCTCCATATCGACGTGCGATTGCACTCACTGGAATGATCTGTGGTATTGGGTCAGTCACGGGCTGGCTTGTTTCCAGAATACCATTTCAGACAGCCGGAATAGCACTCTCAACTGGTCTTGCTGGAGTATTTTTTAGGCTCTCAATGCCGCTTGCCATGCTCGTCTGGCTGCAGTCAGAAGACTATGGATTCCGTCAGTCAGGCGCGTACGGACTCCTAGCTTTTTTTTACCTCATTCTGCTGGCAACAGACATCATTCTGAATATTATCTGGTCAAGGAAAGCGACTCATTCTCGCAAAAAAATCGCTGTGAATTGACGTTTTCTCTGACATACCGCACACTCTGGGCCTAGGTCGTTTGAAATAACGTTCTTCCTTCCTTTGAAATTGCCATTCCATGGCCGACCATAACCCGATTTACCATCTCAAAGACAGCTACTTCTTTGAAGTTCCAAAGGCGATGTGGCGTCACGGATGGCAGACTCTTGACGATGTGCCGGAGTTTCTCAGAACCGGTCACCCAGATGTATCGGACGTGCATGCGTTCAATCATGCCATGGATGGAAAGATCCTTATTCCTCAGCCATTTGCAAAACTTCGAAGCCTTTACGCTGTCGAATCAGGCTTTGGAATCTCAAAATACATGATTCTTGAGGTCGTGTTAGCAACTGTTCTTCTCGTCGTTTTTTCGCGACTTGCATCAAAACTTCGTTCTGGTGAACGTCCAACCGGATGGTTTGCGAACCTGTTTGAAGCCATCATTCTGTTCGTCAGAGATCAGATAGCACGGCCGTCAATAGACAGCCATGAGCATGATGATGACCATGATCACCAATCAGCCACACATGACACAAAAGACGGACACTCACCCTCAAGTGCAGCAACGACCGCGCGTCATATCCATGATGGCGACCGTTTTGTCCCTTTGTTGTTGACACTGTTCTTTTTTGTTCTTGGCTGTAATCTTCTTGGAATGGTGCCCTGGGCAGGCTCACCAACAGCTTCGTTTTCCGTTACGCTCGCTCTGGCAGGTGTGACAATGGCGACTGTCGTTGTATCCGGAATGCGAAAATTTGGCTTTTTTTGGATTTTTCAAGAACCAGATCCCTTCCATGGACCTTCCACTGCCACTGGCAATCATCTTGAAACCAATGATTTTTGCGATTGAAATGCTCGGTTTATGTATCAAACATCTGATCCTCGCAGTGCGACTATTGGCCAATATGGTCGCAGGACATTTGGTACTTCTCGGTATCATGGGCATTATCACTGCTGCCGCCACGTACTCTATGGGGCTGTGGATGACCGTTACTGGGATAAGCGTGCTGAGTTGTACCTTATTCAGTGTCCTTGAGCTTTTTGTTGCATTCTTACAGGCGTATATTTTCACCTTCCTTTCCGCTCTGTTCATAGGCTCAGCTGTCCATCAGCACTAATTAAAGTGAAAAAACACCCCTTCAAAAAAAGAAAAAATTCTGTAGAAATCGGCTCAACCGATTCATGTGTTTCCATCCCCCTGTCGGATGCATTTCCGACTTCCGTTTGTCAAGGAGTTTAGAACCGTGATGATTCGTTCCCTGTTATCCTTCCGCAGCCTGAGCATTCTTGCTGCTGTGATTCTTACGTTTGTATGTGCGGACATTGCCAGCGCCCAAGAGGGTGGCGGTGTTACCACTCTTATTGACCTAACTCCTTACATCGGTGTTGGTCTGGCCGTCATTGGTGCTGCCTCCGGTATTGGAAAACTTGCTGCAGCTGCATATGAAAGCATGGCTCGCCAACCCGAAGTCGCAGGCAACATTTTCACTGCCATGATCATCGCTGCTGCACTGATCGAAGGATTTACGTTCTACGCTTTGTTCCTGTGCACCCCTAAATAATTTGGATGTTCAAGGCAAACATGCCAGAAAGATCGTGCACGGCTAACGTAGGGATGGCGAGGCGGATTCAAAAAGCTTCATCTCTCGTCATCCCTGCGATTCAGTCGTGTTGAAAGAGAGTATTGCTCTTGGAGATTACATTGTGACCCTCAAATCATCATCAAGAATCGATATCGCATGTCTCATATGTGTATCTCTGCTCGCAGGGTTTGCAGGGTTTCCTGTACGTGCTGCAGACGGCCATGATGAGCATGCTCATGCCGAGCATCATGTTGAAATTGGTCACGCGGCTCCAGAAGGCATCAGTCAATCTGATTTCGAAAGCCCCGCGTGGTTTTCTCAAGATCTTGCTGTATGGTCATTCGTTGTGTTCATCACTCTCCTCGTGCTTCTCACGAGGTTTGCATGGAAACCCATACTGGAAGGACTTGAAAAAAGAGAGCAGGGGATAGCTGATCTCATTGCAGCCACAGAAGCAGCCAATGATGATGCAAAACGATTGCTTGCGTCCTATGAAAAAAGGCTTGCTGAAGCTTCTGAAGAGGTTCGTGAAATGCTCGAGGAGGCC
>CACORA010000072.1 GCA_902629495.1 Planctomycetaceae bacterium | reverse complement strand
GACCATGCCGTCCTACCTTTTGAGCAACATCTGCGACGGCATTTTTTGATTTAGCCATGTTAATCCCGCCGGCAAAATAAGCTCACCAACCAAAAAGAGGATGGGGCACTCAATTTTGCAACCACGCTCGAAGCCGTCTGAAAGCAGGAGCACCCAGTACCTTTCCCCACCCTAAGGGTGAAGTTCCGGGCCTTACCCACCACGTCTTGCAAGCATGTTTCTTCGTGCGCTCCTTTTTATCTCTATCAGTGAAAGGTTGTGGTTGGCCACGCAGTCCGCTACCGCGATGAAGCCTTTATTTTTATGTCAACTCCAGCAGGAAGGCTCAGTTTATTGAGGGCTTCTATAGTCTTCGCTGTTGCCTGAATGATGTCTATTACTCTCTTGTGGGTACGAATCTCGTACTGCTGACGGGCTTTTTTATCAACATGAGGGCCCGAAAGTACTGTGTATCGCTCAATTCTCGTTGGGAGCGGAATAGGGCCATGTACTTCAGAATTCGTGCGCTTCGCCGTGTCAACAATGTCTGCTGCACTCTGATCGAGAACAGCATGATCATATGCCTCCATACGAATGCGAATAATCTCCTGCGAAGCGGTAGCCACAATTCACTCCAAACAAAAAAACTCTAAAACAGCCAGACAATACACTGGATGCTCAATCATTCGCAGAATGATAGCCCATATTGACTGAATCACTCGGAAGAAAGAACACGTCAGGTAAAGACACTTGACATTATTCTTCATTGCCGCGCCGTCCTCAGTCGTTTGAAACTGAACCAGGCGCTGCGGGATTGAGCCCCGAAATCTAAGAACCTCCCCGCGGAATGTCAACATGCTGCCTTTTCGTAGGCAATCTGGCCCCGAGGCTCTCGCCAGCCAATGCACTGCTATTCCTACAACCGCTTCAGCCGAATGTCTCTGAATTCCGCCCACATGGGCTTGCCACCATGGAGCTGAAGAGCCAAAACACCTTTGGACAATGCAACTTCGGGATCATTATCCGTGAAGTCAAGAATTAGTCTTCCATTCAACCAATGACGAATATGGTTACCTTCTGCACGAATTACCACATCGTTCCAGTCATCTATTTTCATGAGTGCGGTGAACCCTTCCTGATCGATAAGAGAGCCCGTGATCGTCTTGCCATCTTTTTCCCAGGTTGCTTGCTCCCCCACGAGGCATATTCTCTTGCGTTTTCCACCCTCGTCGTAAATGAAACCTGAAACACTAGGAAGTTTTTTTTCATTTCGTATTTCATGCTGATAGCCCCGAACAACCCACTCATTTCGGGCAGACGTATCTGTAATGTGCTTAGACCGGTACTGAATGCCAGAGTTATTGCTTGTGCTACAGCGAAAAGAAAGCCGTAATTCAAAGTCCTCAAGATCAGGTCCCTGCCATATCAAGAACGTGTTGCCGTTTGTACTTTTCTCCGCCGTCGTTTCACCATGCACAACTCCGCCACGAAGACTCCACAGACGGGGATCACCGCTCCACCCTTCGAGATCTTTTTCATTGAGAAGGATCTCCATACCCGAAGGCTCAGGATGAACAGAAGCTATCCCCTCATTGGCCATGATGTCAGAGCAAATGAATCCACATCCGATGGAAAACGAAAATACGATTGCTGTGACCAAAGTCTTCATGTGAGACACCTCATGGTTTCCGGGAGAACATTTGAAACACGTTTTGTGCAGTAGTAGCTATACCCAATAGGCATTCAGATTCAAGCCTGAACGAACCATCTCAGACATTTGGGAATATTTTTATCGATATCAACAAGAACTTTTTGAACAAGCCGACGACTCGCCCCGTAGCACGGTATAGAAGGTTAGTGCAACGCTAACCACCCACAAAAGCCCGTCGCAATGTCGGGCGAAACTTCCTGCCTCACCAAATCCTTGCAAACGTCGACTACTTATGTAGCAATAAATAAGTCAGGGGCACGACGGTAGTAGGGATCACGCTGGCTGTTTCGTCTAGGGACGGACCAAGTGGCACCACACCACAAACGGGAGGCTACCATGAGTTCTCGTGCTTTTTATGACAGCATCAGTGATTGGTTCGGCAGAACACTGACCGGAAGATTCACAAGACAGCGCCGCCGAGCCTTCGAACGTGAACATCGTCGGCTCAACAAACAGAACCACTCCCTTTCAACAGAGACCCTTGAAAAGCGAACTGTTCTGGCTGCCGTGATTCCTGGCTACGAAGTCGTCAACGACTGGGGAAGCGGCTTTCAAGGAGCCGTTACTCTCAATAATCAAGATACTCAGTCGTACACAGACTGGACCGTGTCTTTTGACTATGGTGCACAGATTTCATCCATCTGGGATGCAAAGATTGTTGGACAAGATGGCACCCGTTACACAGTTAGCAACGCCGGATATAACTCCGAACTCGATTCTGGCCGCTCATTGACGTTTGGTTTTATTGGAGCTCCAACTGAAAATGGTGGGGCTGACAATGCTCCATATTCCTTCTCCATTAATGGAGACTCCTTCGATGGAGAGCCTCTTGTTCCAATTGAACAGGAGGACTCCCCCTTACCTGGACCGCAACCTGCACCAAATCCTGAAACAAGTGATCCAGCTATTTCATTTTCAGTAACATCCGACTGGGGAAGTGGGTTCACTGGTGATGTCACACTTACAAATCGCAATTTATCGAGCGACGCACGGAATGGAGGGGACAGTAAAAGCACTGGCTGGGCTGTGATGTTTGATTTCGATGGAGAAATCACGAGCGTGTGGAATGGTTCACTTCTTTCGAGAGACGGGTCGACCTATACCGTTGTAAATGCTGAGTGGAATGGTTGCCTACGTGCCGGTCATTCAGCCAGTTTTGGATTTTCAGCAACTCGCGGTGATGCAGACGCAAAACCACGAAATATTTCTGTCGTGTTTGATGGATTCAATACACCTACGCCAGAACCAATTGATTACCCTGTCACCATACTGCCAATCGATGATCCGGTTGTTTCACCTGAGCCGGAAACCTCTCCCTTACCTCCCTCTGATTCATTGGGGCAAATCTTTGACATCAACCCATCTGCGGCTGACATCGTTGGGTTTGATCCATCTGTCGATACACTCAACTTTGGTGATTACTCTGTGCACAACCTGATCGTTGGAAAAACTCAATCTGGTGAAGTCGCGATTATTAATCCCTGGGCATGGACACCCGAATACCAGTTGGTTTCTGGCATCGGTTTTGATGCACTCAGCGTTGAAAACTTCGGTATTGTTGGAAATGAACATCTCCGACAAGACTTGGGCGGAGTGCTTTCGTGGGAACTGGGGCTTGGCCCAAGAAATCTAGACACGGTGTATATCCGCTCACATGAATATGGTGTTCAGGAACGCATCGAAAACTTTGACCCTGCAGTCAACAAAATTAGTTTTCTTTATTTTGGGACTCGTGAACGACTCTCTGTTGAAGATACTCAGGACGGACTCCTAATTTCGGTTGAACCCACTGGCCAAAGTGTTCTGTTTGTTGACGTCACGAAGAACGATCTCATTCCTGCCAATATTGAGTTCCATCATGATCAAATCATAGAGGATCAATTAGAGGTGCCTTTTGATTTCACAGCAGATCAAGTGTCTATGGTCAGCCGGTCAGAACTCCTAACCCCACTTGCTCCACAAGGAGCAATCACTGACGGTCACCAAACCACACCTGG
>CACORA010000071.1 GCA_902629495.1 Planctomycetaceae bacterium | reverse complement strand
AGAAGTGCTTGACGTTGAAAAATCAATTTTTCAAGGATCTGCGCATGGTTCACTTTCTGTATCACGGGAGGCGACAACTGGTATATCGAAGGCTACTTTTTCTACATCAGTGACAGATTTTACATACAGACTTCCTGATCAGCGCGAATGGGACGACGAGAACATCTTGATTGAAGCAGAAACGGTAGGTAATCACTCTCAGAGCGGCTATCGCCTTGAGCAAGCCCACATTCATATGAGAGCTTCTGGAGATTCTCTGACAGCAACCTTGGATGGTGGAGCCATCGTACACCCTGAATCTATGTTTGTTCACTTCTCAGGTGAAACAACTCCACAAAAGTGGATTCACGGCATAACAGAAGCTCTTTCGCTTGAGTGCTCTCTTACAGGCGATGTGGATCGTTGGTTAATGCGAGGTGAAGTGCTTGGTGGATTATCGATGGATCTGAAAAGCAGTGGGACGGTAAAGGCTACGACTGCCCTAAGATTAGGATCAGACGACCTGCAAATCACACGAGCCAATATCGAAATCGAGGATTGTGAGTTGGGATCAATGGCTGGAGGGTGGCGTATAATAGAGCCGCGCATTTTGGCCACTGCTGCGGGGCAAATAAATCTTTCTACGAGTCGTCTCTCGCTGTCCTCGGCTGAAGTACTTTCTGCATCACTTTCGCTTCGAACAGGTGGCTTGATATTTGATGTAAATCCAACCATGAACACTCATACATCTAGCTTAGATATGACTGAGATGATTCGTGGAAAGATGCAGTGGCAGGCAGATATCAGTCGGATTGAGAAATGGGCAAATATTCCAGACACTCTTTCTCATTGGCCATCATCAGGACGTGTATGGGGGACGGCCGAAGTACGTGATACCCCTGATGGTCTCAATGTACTTATCGATGTTACTGGCAATCAATTAGCATTATCGAAAAGAGAACACGGAACTTTATTTTCCGGGAATGCGTCAGCACTGCAACCAGTATGGACAGAACCACAGGCACATTTTGTCATCGACATGACGCATCCACCAACACGATCTCACGAGGCAACTTCTGAGATTATTGTGAATCGGTTATTGCTGGATTCTTCAACAGTCGGTCTTACGGCCAATGGAACAGTGTCTGAACGTTCCACATACCCGATGGTAGAACTCAATGGCACGCTTGCATATGATTGGTCACAACTTAGTCGATTACTTACACCTTGGACAGGCGGAGGTGTTCAGTTGATCGGTGGTGGTCCACGACCATTTACTGTGCGTGGCCCCCTCGCTGTTACTCGCAATCCGCATGAATCAATTTCGACAGAGGTCCAGATTCCCAATGAGGTCAGTGTAGATGGTGTTGCGCTAGAGGTGCAGCAACAACGTCAGCCATCAAAAACAATCACAATCCCTGCATCAGCCAAGCCACTCAGGATGACGGATTGGTTCCAAGAAGTCTCTTTTGCAACATCAACGAACTGGACCGGAGCAAATCTCGGTGGTCTCCATCTTGAGTCTGGTGAGCTCACAATGCGACTTTTTGAAGGTCAGCTCGCTCTCGGTCCCTTTGATATTGCCGCATCAGGAGGGCGATTGCGTGGCTCACCATGGATTAAGGTCATGCCGCTGCCTGGAGAATTGATTTTACCACCGGGACGAATCGTTGAGGGCGTAACACTTTCTCCAGAGATTTGTAACCGATGGGTACAAAGGATTGTTCCTCTGTTGGGGCGATCCACAAATACCGAAGGAAGAATCAACATTGATATAGGTGGGGGTCGACTCCCCCTTCAGAATTTTTTTGATGGTGATTTGACGGCCCAGATTCTTTTTGAGCAACTTGTGGTGACACCGAGCGGAGCCATGCAACCGTTGGTGAACGTCCTTACAAAAATACGTTCTATTATTGATCCACGATTTGCGTTTGGGGATAAGGGAGTTTTACTCAGTGTACGACCTCAGCCAGTTGTTGTTCGTCTAGCGAACAAGAGGATATGGCATGAGGGACTTGTGCTTGATACGGGTATGCTATCTGTACGATCCAAGGGAAGTGTTGGTGAAGATGGTTCTCTTGATATGATGATCGAAATAGCATTCCGTGGTGATATTGCTGCACAAGCGCCAGTGATTGCCAAGTTACTTCAGACACCCCTTCTTATTCCGCTGCGCGGCTCAGTGCATCATCCTCAGTTTGATGCAAGACAAATAGATTCTATTCTCGGAAGAATCGTTGAGAATACAGCCGAGGCGGTTATCAGCGATGGGCTTTCTCGTGGATTAGAAGCTCTATTTGGAGAGTAAGAGTGAGCGTCCTTCTGGTTCTGTATTAGGAATTAGAGTCGTCTTTTTACACCCCGAATAAGTTGCTCAAGATGTTTACGGTACGAAAAATGTTCCACTTCGAGTTGATGTCGGGGTGAATCAACATAATCGATTTTATTTGATCTTCTGGACCGTTGTTTCTGGCTGTAGAGCCATGCTGTCGCTCGTGGAGAGTTAGCCGAGGCAGATGCCATATCGGCCACAAGCATGCTTTGGAGATCCGTGATTCCCCACTGTCCACTGTCTGGCTGAATAAAACCAACAACAGCGATATCATCTCGTGTAGGATGTAGAAGATTCAGGTAAAGCTTGGGTATATCATCCGCAGAACTGCCCCCAAGGTGACGGTTATCAATAAATGGCACAACGGGTTTGTAGCCAGTTGCACAGATGACAATATCAAACGTCTCACGAACGCCATCCTTAAATACGATATCCTTGTGATCAAATCGAAGTACATCTTTTCGAGGTTGGATGGCACCGTCACTAATCCGTTGACAAAAGTGCTCGTTGATAATGGGATGTGTTTCCCAAAGACGGTGGCGCGGACGTGGTAGTCCATGACGCCACGGAAGCCCGATAGACTGATCAATGGCTTTCATGCTTATCAGACGCCTTAGCCAGAGTGGAGTATACATCCTGAGAAGACGCTCGTTTCTTAGATCGGAAGGTCTTCTCATAAGAAAACGTGGAATAAAAAAATAACTCCGTCGAGTTGAGTGTGCGGTCACTTGTGCATGATGTGAGGATTCAACAGCGATATCACACCCGGAATTTCCAGCACCAATGACAAGAACACGCTTCCCGGCAATGGGAAATGGAGTGGTTGGTGCCTTGTACTCGCAGGCATGAATCATTTGACCAGTAAAAGAACCAGGAATCTCTGGGAACCGTGGTTCGCGGTTATGGCCATTTGCGATAACAACCCCATCATAAAATTTTGGCTGACGGCCTTCAGCATGAATGAACCATCCGGGTTTTCCACGAACCGGTTCGATGCTTTTTACATGTACTCCAGTGCGGATTTTGTCGCGAAGATCAAAGTGCCGAGCATAATCTCTCAAATACGTAAGACATTGACGGTGGTCTGGAAAATTCGGCCAATGTGCTGGCATGGGGTAATCGGTATACTGCGTGAGTGTCTTAGAACTGATCAGTCGGGTCGATTCAAATACGGCAGATGCTTTGGAACCGTAGTACCAATTGCCACCAATATTATCCTCTCGCTCGAGACACTCAGCATGGATGCCTACCTGTAAAAGATTCTTGAGGGCGGTGAGTCCCGATGGCCCAGCTCCAACAACACACCAATTCTTTTTTTTTGTCAATGCGTTATTCGGCATGGTGAGCAATGGCTTTCACAAGACGATCGAGATTCTGCACATCATGAAGATACGATAAACTGACACGTAAAAGACTATGGCCAGACGGTACACTTGGTGGACGAATCGCTGGCACGAAAAAACCTTCTTCCGCAAGTCTTTTCGATAGGAGTACTGCCTTCTGAGGATCCCCGACTGTGATCGGTATAATTTGGCTTTCTGAATCTCCAATATCGATATTATGATCCTGTAGTTGTTTTCTAAGTCGAGTAGAGAGTTCTAAAACTTTGTGGCGGCGATCTGGCTCTTTCGATACAAGCTGTATTGCCTCAGTGGCAGCCGCAGCAATACTCGGTGGATGGGCT
>CACORA010000070.1 GCA_902629495.1 Planctomycetaceae bacterium | reverse complement strand
GCTTTTATAGGCAGTCAGGATAGGAACAATTAAAAAACTGGAGCGATTACCGCGTGCCCAAAGATTTTGCTATTCGATAAAGCGATGTGTCTGTGCGGAGATACAGGGAATCATTGACAGCAGCAGGAGTAGCAAAAATCTGTCCATCAAGATGATTTGTTGAAAGCAATGCATATTCGTTTCCGGGCTGAATCACAAAAGTTGTACCCTCACGATTGCAAACATAAATTCGTCCATCTGCAAATAGTGGTGAGGAAGAAAAATTTCCCCCCAAACGACTCGCCCACTGTTCTTCACCCGTTTTTACATCAAAGCAACTCATAATGCCCTTGTCGCTCACGACATACAGTCTGTCACGAACGACCAGCGGTGATGGAATACTGGGAGCACCTCTTTTTTGACGCCATGTGATTGCCGGTTCATCACCATGCTCTCCAAGATCGATGGCTAAAAGTTCAGGCTTCATAAAACTTGTGCTGAGAATTGCCATGCCATGGGAGACCACAGGTCGTGGCACTACTGAAAAACCAAGAACTCCATAACTCACTTTCCATAATTCCTGGCCAGTAGCAGGGTCGTAGGCGTACAACCAATCAGCAGCTGGAGAGATCAGCGTGTCTTTGCCGTTAATCGGTACGATTACAGGAGTGCCATAGGCCTTTCGAAAGTCAGGTTTCTCTGCCATTGTTCCACTGCGAGCAGTGTTCCAAACAATAGCTCCTGTTTTCTGGTTCAGGCCAACTACATACTGTGTGTCGCTACCATCACAGTGCACAATAAGGAGATCTTTCCAGAGAACAGGTGTACTTCCTGGTCCATTTTCATGGTTAAGATGGATGTCACGATTTATCCACTCAATATGCGCTGATTGAGTATTGAGACACACGGTGCCATAGTCACCAAAATGACAAAACAACCTCTCGCCATTGAGTAATGGTGATGGTGAAGCATAGGAATTAAGTGAGTGTATAGGCTGTGGTTCGGCGCTTGTGAAAAGTGCGATATCATGAACGATTTGCCCATTCTTCCTGTCAACACATTGTGCACGCATTGTCACTGGCCCCGAAACCTGAAGTGGTTTTGGATTTCTAATACCAGCTAACCTCGCATTCCTTTGCTCCTCAGTGACCTCACTTTCAATGGCAGTAGTCATCCAGATATGTCTGCTGTCTAGGACGGGTGATGACCATCCTTTTCCTTGAAGTGGGGTTTTCCAAACAACATTATTTGACTCACTCCACGAAATGGGTATCTCGCGAGTTGTTGATGCATGTCCCTGTCCTTGAGGACCACGCCATTGTGGCCAGATTTCATCTGCTTGTGTGAACGGTAGAGGCAGGGCAATGACTGTCGTTAAGCAAATGCATGTCTCGAATAATAAAGTTTTTGTGGCTCTGGTCATCGTATTGCTCCTCTGACAACGAGTCTGCCAAATCATCATAATGTCTCAAAGAACTGCGATATTCTACTGAATAGCGACTCTTTCCGGGTGTTTCGGCATTTAGCTAGAAACTCGGTGTTGCTACCATACCGGAGTTTTCAACTTTTTTTCAATGGAGTTGAGCAGTCTGGTGACACAGTTGTATCAGTTTTTAGTAATGTTTTTTTTCCTCATGTCTAGCTTTTTTGCTGGTGCCTGTTTAGGCACTGCTGAAGAGTTAGAACTACGTGTGGAAACCGAGATATTTTCAAACAGTAATGATACACCAGTGGCGCATAGCCTCACTCTTTTTCGAAACGATATCACATGGGATTTTCTTGATACCGTAGCAGGGAGTAAGCAAGGAGAAATCATTGTTCATGATCCAAATCGTGAAAGATTGGTTGTTCTAGATTCAGCACTTAAGATTAAGACAGAACTGAACACAATTCGCTTAAAACGATTGGGTATTTCCTTGGCAGCATGGGCACAAAAATCAAGTAATCCGTTAATGAAGTGGGCGGGACAACATGACTATACAGACAAACTTGAGATTGGTGAGGCGTTTATTAAACTTGATGGTCCCCGAGTACAATATGACGTGACATTCACGAAAAACAGTAATCCAAAAGCTGTTGCTGCCTACCGTCAATTTGCTGATACAGCAATTCTGTTAAAGTCTCTTATGCGACCGGGCGGCATTCCCCCTTTTCCAAGACTGGCCATTAATGGCCAAATTGAGAAGGTGTGCGGTATTCCTACTGAGGTGAAACTAAGTATTGCACCAAAAGTTCCACTGACTACTGGTATTCAGCTACGAAGTACTCACAAAACCCACCCGCAACTCATTGCAGGCGATATTTCACGTATTGAGACAGCATCAGCTCAAATGTCTGTAGCCGAGTTGATCGAACTCGAAGACTTCGTCCAAAAGCGATCGGAGTATTACTCAAAGGATTTTGATCATTGATCAAATCAAAGATTGGGAAAAAACCAATCTTTTCTCGAGAATTCTGACGTGTACCGCCGTCACAATACGTACACTCGGAGCCTTCTACCAGGTGCCCAAGAAAGTCTTCCTAATCGGACGATATCCCCTGCGGCTCAAATCTTAACTATTTCTCAGTCGTTCGAGAGCTGTCAGAAGAAAGGTTGACAAATGTACACGTTCTCCAAGATACTTTCACCAAATCACGTTTTAAGGAGGTATTCATGCTGGTTCTTTCCCGCAAACAAAACGAACGGATTCGTGTCGGTGAGTCGGTGGTACTCACGGTTGTCCGAGTTGGTGGTGACAAGGTTCGGTTGGGAATAGAAGCTCCGCCGTCCATGCGGGTATTACGAGATGAACTTGAAGATGATGAAGAAGAGGTTGAACTTGCTCTCACGAGTACATTGCCTCATCCTCTACCAAGAGTACTTGGATTTGTTGGGTGACTTTGTCAATGATCTGAGCGTGACCTTGCTTTGCAGATTGCGAACATGGAAAAGACGCAGAGTTATCAGAGAATATATCCAACCAGAATAGCCAGCAATTGGCTATTCTGGTTGGTTTCTTGTGTTCTTGGCATTCTTGTGACGATTACATTTCTGATTTTTCTTGCTCTTTGGTATCCACCAGATTTTTATCAACAGGCGCTTCCAGATCCTACTGAGGCTGACTTGCTTGCACGGAGAATGATTTCAAAAAGTGCTGCTTTGAGTAACATTCATGATCAATCAGGTCCGTGGCAAGCGGTTATCAAAGATCAAGAAGTCAATGCGTGGCTATTGATCGATGTACCCAAAAATCATTCAAATCTCTTTCCTCAATATATTGATTCACCACGCATTCAATTCAACTCCAATCACCTTGCGATTGGTGCCAAAACACACTGGGGAATTTTTTCCACCATTATTTGGTTTCGAGCGAAGGTGTGGTTGCAGGGAGTCAATCAAGTCGTTGTCCAGATTTCAGATGCTGGTGCAGGAAGCGTTCCAATTCCGCATGATGTCGTTACCCGACATCTCAGTTCGTTGCTCACAGATATTGGTATAGCAACGAATCAACAGCGCATGAATGGGCAGCTTGTTTTATGTCTGACACCTCCGATCAGAGATAAGTCATACGACGCTGTTTTCCGGCTTGAAGAATTAGCGATTGAATCAGGAGAGCTTTTGATGGCCGGGAGCATGAAAGATTAAAAAGCTCTTGGTAAAAATCAAACTGTGTTTTTGTGGTGCTTTTGGAAGGGAGTTTGGGTTACGATATTCTGTAGGAGAAAATCGATACGCATGGACTGTTTTCATTTCCAAAGTCCAAAAACGTGTGACAAAAAAACTGGATGTGATTTCCTGTATTTAGGGAATCAATAGAATTGTACTTTCAAAAAGAAGCAATGAATAAACCACAATCCCATAAAACAAATGAGTCTGCATCGAGAGCGAAGGAATGTGATGTGATTCCAGATACCTTGCTTGGCGATGACATTGCCCTGGCTGCTGAAAACATGGAGCAGATTCTATCTTCACCAAGTTACAGTTTGGCACAAGAAGATTTTCAAGTGTTGGCTCGTCAAGAAATGCGAGGGGTACGAATGCTTCTGGAGCTCGGTAAGCCTGAGCTTGCATTTCTGGAAGATAGC
>CACORA010000069.1 GCA_902629495.1 Planctomycetaceae bacterium | reverse complement strand
TGGAACAGTGAAAAGTCGGCTTCACGCAGCACTCGTCAAACTCAATTCAACGTGGCAGACAGACAACGCTGCAACTCAATAACATGGACCCATCAACTGTAACGAGAGATGACATGCGAGAGGATCTAATTGGTTTTCTGATGGGGGCTTTGGATGAACCAGAGACCTTGAGGGTCAAAGCAGCCCTTGAAAATCCACGTGAAGGTGAGAAGCTTCGCCATGACCTCGAGGTTCTTAAGCGGGCTATCGCACCATTGGAAAAAGATCAACACGTTGAAGCTGCGCCTGAGGGGCTTGCTGATCGAACGCTCTCGTATATCCAGTCACATCCCATAGAAGTACCTGCTCAAATATCAAGAGGATCCGACTCGTCAACGCCAGTAGTAAATTCAAGAGTGTGGATTGATCGGGTATTTATTGCTGCAACAGCCTTGGCAGCAGCCGTGCTGGTCGCTCCACTCCTTCTTAATTCTCTATCCGATGCCCGAGACCTTCGTGTTGAGAGGAATCTGCAAAAAATATCGGGTGCTCTGCAGGGCTATGCTGAATCGAAACGGTTTTATCCGACCCCGCCAGATTCTGGTCCTCTCTCTCGGGCGGGTCTGTATGCACCAACGCTTGTTTCGGAACATCGATTGAAGGCTGACGACGGAACAGTGTTGGTCCCGGGAGCACGACGGGGGCAACTAGAAGAATTTAGAATTCCTACACTTGAGGAACTTCAGTCAGCGATTGGGGGACCAGACTTCGATAAACTGATTAACACCATGGGGGGTGATTTTGGCTATACCCTTGGCTATCGCAATGATGATGGTTCATTGATGCCCAACCTTAATCAGAGAAGAGAACATCATCCAATAATGGCAGATGCTCCTGATGCGGGATGCGAAAAGAGTAGTAATCATCCCGGTGGCTTACACTATATTCTCTATGAAGACGGACATGTTTCTCGAGTGTTTCTTGATAAACTTCATGACGATGGTGACCATCTGTATCGGAATGATGATGGTGAAACTGCGGCTGCAGAACATCCTGAAGATGCCGTTATTGGTGACTCTCATCATCAGCCATGAGTATGTAATGCGTTGCACTACATACCGCTAAGAGAGCAGTTTCTCTGCAGCTGAAGAAACGGCATCTGCAGTAATACCAAAATGCTTGTAAAGCTCAGGGGCGGGGCCAGAAGCACCGAAACTCCTCATGCCCACAAAAACACCCTTCGTGCCAATCCACTTTTCCCAACCAAAGCCACAAGCTGCTTCACACGCAACACGAGCGGTTATCGCTGAAGGTAACACCTCTTCTTGGTAAGCCAAATCCTGTTCCTCAAAGAGGTCCCAGCTTGGCATACTTACAACGCGAGCTTTGATGCCACGTTCTTGGAGTTGTGCAGCTGCATCAAGACAGATCTGCACTTCACTTCCGGTTCCAATGAGAATACAGTCTGGATCACCGCTTGTATCCTTCAGAATATAGGCACCTCTGGCAACATGAGACGCTGAGCCCATTTCTGAACGATTGAGCGTAGGGATGTTTTGTCGTGAGAGTACGATGACCGTTGGCCGATCTGTTCGAGAAAGCACGGTCCTGTAGGTCTCGGTTACTTCATTTGCGTCACCCGGTCGAAAGACTGAAAGGCCAGGTACGGCTCGAGCGCTCGCCAGCTGTTCGATTGGCTGGTGGGTTGGCCCATCTTCACCTAAACCTATGGAGTCATGTGTCAGAATGTAGAGTACGCCAAGCTGCCCGAGAGCAGAAAGTCGAAGCGAGGGTTTCAGGTAATCAAAAAAAACAAAAAAAGTAGCACAGTATGGCCGGAGCCCGGAAAGTGCCAATCCATTGCAAGCAGAGGCCATTCCGTGCTCTCGAATACCAAAATGAAAATTGCGGCCACTCAGGTTATGAGGGCTAAAGCTCTTTTCACTTTCGATGCGAGTCATGGTTGAGGGGGCGAGATCTGCAGAGCCACCAAGAAACCACGGCACCATCTCACTAATAGATTGTAGTATTTTTCCAGAGGAAACACGACTTGCGAGGCCTTTTGCATCTGGGGGAAATACGGGCAGGTTCTCGTCCCAACCATCGGGTAGCCTGCCTTCAAGAAATGTCTGAAGCTCAGCGGCATTTTTTGGGTGATCTTCTTTGTAACGATCAACCATGAGACTCCATGCACTATGAGCTCGTTGTCCACGAGCACCGAGTGATGCATCAAAATGGAGCGGCACTTCTGATGGCACGAGGAATTCAGAATCATTGTGCCAGCCATAGGCATCTTTTGCTCCTTTTATTTCTTCAGATCCGAGAGGTGCACCATGCGCTGCATGGGATCCGGCTTTTTTGGGAGCGCCATAGCCGATCACACTTTTGAGAATAATAATTGTTGGCTTGTGCTGCTCATTCTTGAAGGCATGAAGTGCTTTTGTGATTGCCTGAATGTCATTGGCATCATCAACGTGCTCTACGTTCCAGCCCAATCCGTGAAATCTTTCTTCAATATTCTCACTAAAGGCTAGGTCGGTTTCTCCTTCGATGGTAATGGCATTGTCGTCGTATACCCAACACAGATTTGCCAGCTTTAGATGACCTGCTATTGAAGCAGCCTCGGCTGCAACACCCTCCATGAGATCACCATCACTACACAGAACATATGTGTCAAAATCAAATACAGTCTGATCATTCTGGTTGTAGTGAGCTCCCAGCCAGCGTGAAGCCATTGCCATGCCAACAGAATTGCCACAGCCTTGGCCTAGCGGTCCGGTCGTGGTTTCAATACCGGATGTCACGTGGTGCTCAGGATGTCCGGCGCAGACACTATTTAGTTGACGAAAGTTCTTTATTGAATCGAGTGGTACGGCAAGTTGTTCACTTTCTGGTGTTTTTCGTATGCCTGCTAGATGAATGAGTGAATACAGCAGCATTGAGGCATGTCCACATGACAGAATAAATCGGTCACGATTTGGCCAGTTGGGATGTACTGGATCGTAGCGAAGAAAATCCTTCCAGATCGTAAAAGCAACAGGCGCTAACGCCATAGGGGTTCCTGGATGTCCACTTTTGGCAGCTTCAACGGCATCCATGGAAAGTGTTCGAATGGTATCGATCGATAGGCGGTCAAGATCTGTAGCTGAAGAAATTGACATTGAGACATCTCCTTACTGAGAAAAAAATTCGCAAGGAGTCTAACGCTTCACCGAAATTGACGTCTATGCGCTGTCGTCATGCACTTTCTGTCACTGTGACAGATGGCGACGATACTGCCGATCGAGCGATTCGTAGTCAGCCTTACACAAACGGGAAAGTGTATCAGGATTTGCTGATCCAGTATATATCCTCACCAGATACTCAATAAATGCCTCCCTATATTGACCGTTTGAACCAGTCATAAAAAAGTCAGCAAGTCCAGAAATCTGACTATAAAGTGGAGGAAGATCATCACGAGATTGAAAATCTCGGCGTCCAAGTCTTGTGAGTTGCTCAAGAGGTACATAATAGTCATCAAGAAGTAATCGTTGACGAGCTGCCGGTACTCTGCCGTTTTCGATACCGCCAACGGTCCAGCCGAAGTCAGTCCGCTGCAAACTCTCCATAAAACATGCCGCAGCTTCGAGTGCCCAAAACCCACATCGTTCACCAGCTAAAGGACTTGTGTTTCGCATTTCACCAAAAAGTTGATGCGTCGCTTCATGGCAAACAGTTGTTGAAGTACGATCCTCACCCTCAAAAAACCAACTTGTTCGAGAAGGATTCCAGTAAATCCCTAGCGTTTGACTTATTAGCGGCTCGAGCTTGCCCATCTCATGTATGTATTGCTGCCTGTTTGAAGTAAGCACGGCGTCAAATGACCTGCGTGTAGTTGGCGCTGCACGCCCTTCGAATTGCCGTTCAAGTCCAACGGGTTCCAATTGAAATGCTCCAAACACCTGACGCCAAATCTCAAATGTTTCTTCCATTTCGCTGGCCAATAATGCAGTTTGCTTGTAGCTTGCTGATGACTGAATCCTCCAATGATCAGAAAAAAATATTCGTGATTGATCAAATCGCTGTGGTCCATCAGTTTTATCAGAGGCTTGAACCCACACGCCACGAATGTAGCGTTTATTGTCTTCGTAACGATTAAAATGTGACCGGGACAACCATCCAAAAGTCTCTGACCAGACTTCTCCCTTGTCGATTCGTTGAGCAACCTCTGGCCAGACC
>CACORA010000068.1 GCA_902629495.1 Planctomycetaceae bacterium | reverse complement strand
ATTCCAGCCTGCGTGCTGTGCCCTTGTCGCACGATTGAGTCGAGCCATCAATTTCAGTACAAGCGACTGCTTCGATGCATTCCACTCACCCGAATCATCAAGTGCCTTTTGTTGGTCACGCCCAAGATTCCAAGAGGATAAAAAGTTCTGGATAGAATCCTTTTCATCTGATGATTGGAACGCATGTATATCCTGAATAACAAAGCAAAGCAAAAACACTTGCATCACCACGAGCATATATCTCGCAACGCACGTGTCCTTCATACTACTCACTACTAAGAAGAGTTTTATCATCATCCTGAATTTTTCCCCCTCGCATCTTGCTCAAGACGCCTGAGTGCATCGTGAGTCGTGATGACATGCTCTTCGTCTGAAATGAAAGGCATCTCTTGAGGGACACGTGGCTTCATACGAACCTGATAATTCGAGAATCGAATCGCTACAACCGTGCACAGTAGAACAACGATGATTGCACCAATGACGATCATTGGAAGTGGCTCAATCATCGGCCGAGGTGGTGGTGGCGACCAATCAGGCGATGCCGCCATGATGAGGGGCGCCAAACGGACAGTATCTTTTGCAGAATAGGCCCACCGCTTAAAGAAAAAACCTCGCACTCCAATTGCCTCAACGATAGAGAGACCGTTTGGCATGTTTTGGGGAATCTCTAGGAAATAAATAACAACCGGTGAAGCTGGCCCATCAGCAGGTTCAAGCCAACCTTGCCAATAGCCGTCGATGCCTAGTGCATTTGTCGGTGCCTCAACATACTCCAAACGGCGGAGTGTGCCATTCATACAGACTGGACGTCCACGAAAGCTTTTTGGTTGACCGTAAAGCTGAGAAAAACTTACTCGTTGTGCCTCTCCCACATTGGGGCCACCTTTTTTTTGAATTGTTTCCCAAATTTCAAACCATGCCATTCGGTCAGAAGTTCTAAATACGGTATCGTCCTGAACCTCGCTCAGCGCAAGGGATGACGCGGCCAATGAACTATCTGCTTCAATCTCCACCGGCTCAGGATCTTGCTTCATCAAAACAACATCTGGTTCAGATTCGTTGATGAAGGGATTCACAAGACGAGTATCGACCTGTGCAGCAGGAGGTACGGGCGGTGGCTGAAACCAATTCCGCTCTACCCACGCCGCTATCAAAACGAATACAACTGCTGGAGGCATAAACCTCCAGAAAATTTTTCTCTGCTCTTTTCGAGACAAGTAATTTTTGGGCGGCCGGATCACTGTACAGATGGATCCTGAGATAACTCACTTCTTTTTTGCCGGCGCATTTCTCGCCAGACATAAGCACTGAATGACCCAATGAGTGTAAACGGCATCGCAAGCATAAGAAGGATACTATAGAAGTAGCCTCTCGCTACATTGGCTGCATCTGGATCAGCAGTCGAAAAGCCGTCCTTACAGTTCGGGCAACCGAACGTTTGCTCAACCATAAAAAAAGCAAAGAGAACAGCAACGGTGATAAGAAAAGGCGTATGCTTCATATTCATATTATAGCATCTGACTGTGGAGAAGGAGCAGGTCTGTTTTATCCGTACAACATCAGATAAATAATGACTCCCGTAACTGACACATAAAGCCAAATAGGCAGAGTGATACGAGCGATCGTGCGATGCCTTGCGTCTTGTCTGGTCCATCCGCGGTACAGGGTTGTAAGCGCAAGTGGCAGTACACCCATCGCCAAAATGATATGGCTGATGAGGACAACATAATACAGACCGATATATGGCCCTTCATAACGGCGAGGACCTGCCTTGAACCAATGATAGATGACATAGCTCACAAGGAATGCTGAAGAGGTTCCAAATGCAGCAAGCATCGTCATCTTATGCGCGTTGATTCGTCGAACCTTGATGAGCGCAAAAGCAACTAACAAGAGTACAGTGGTAGTTGCATTCAACGCCATATTGACAAACGGAAGCCCACTGACATCGAGCGAACCACCGAGGTTCGGTCGCGGTCCAAGAATGAGAAAGGCGACAGCAACAACAACGACACACGAGAGAATCGCGATGATTCGGTTCCAAAACCCTTCGGTTTCTGGCGTCGGTGAGGTCGTCATGTTTTCAGACATGCAACCTCCAAGATCGCATTGAGACAAACAGACGAAAAGGGCTCACGGTGATTCAGCCTCTTTTGCTTCTGCGGCCACACTATCACCACTTGAACCAAAATTATCAGAATCAGATACAGCACTCACCTCTTCAGCAAGTACTTCACGAATGAGTTTCTTAAGAAGTTTGACTCTGTCGTCTTGAAGCAAATGATAACTTCCTCGAAGGCGGCCTTGCCTATCGAATACCACGCCGCGCTCTGAATGCACGCCAACTTCTGCTGGCAATAAAAACGATTCGTTCGCAACTGACTTAATCACTGAAAAATCTCCAGTGAGAAACTTCCATCTCTCAGCGTCTGCTTCAAATCGGTCAGCGTAACGCCGAAGCACTTCTGGCGTATCATTCTCAGGATCACAGGTGAGACTAACCGTCATAAAATCAGGATCATCAATCTCACGAAGGATATCTGCAACCGCTTGATTCTCACGAAAGCATGGGCCAGGACAATTGGCAAAAAAAACACTGCCCATCCACACCTTGCCAGCAAGATTTTTTGAGTCAAAAGGCTCATCATCCTGCGAGGTGAGGACGAACGGCTGGCAGGTTTCTCCAGGAGGCATGACCGCCGGTGCTGGCACCGGCGTGTTTTCTGGAAGGACAATCTCAGGGCCTTGATTGGACTTTACGCACCCCAAGATGCCGACCATCACAACACAAAACCACGAAACACAAATGAATCGCACACTCTTTTTTTCATATTTAGTTGGGACACACACAACAAAGACCCTCTTCAACAAAAAATTGATTCTGTTTTGAAAATATTAATGGACAGTGCCTTCGTTACCTGATTCATTTCCAGCTGCTTTTTCAAGAAGCAGGAGATCCGATTCACGAGCCATGTGTAACGCCCGCTCCTGAGACACCATGCGGTTTCGCATACCGATATCTGGAACAAGCATAAGTGCAAGAAAAATCGCCATCATGGCTGCAGGTATCGTCAGCACGTATTTCCAATTAGCTTCCCATAAGACATGCATAAAAAAGAGAACAACTAACATGGCTTTTGTGCACGATACCGCCATCATAAACGCCCATCCAACCTGCGGCTCATCCCTCCACGGCCAGAGCGGAGAATAGGTAAGAAATGACATGGTCGTGAGAAAACAAAGTGCTACAAAAACAGCTATATATTTGCCAATTCCACCGTGACCATGAGATTCTTGTGAACCTTGCGATGTCTGATCATCAGGAGAGCCTCCGGAGTGGGTGATTGGACCATCGTCACTCATAGAAATACCTTTCAGAACTTAGAACAGATAAAGAAGCGGAAAGAGAAAAATCCAAACGAGATCCACAAAGTGCCAATAGAGACCAGCACTCTCTATCGCTCCCGAACGCTTCGCATCCAGTGTCCATGTGAGCATAATGGCGAAAACAAGAAGTCCGACCCCAACATGGATAGCATGAAAGCCAGTCAGCAAAAAGTATGTGCTGGCCCACATATTGCCTCCAGGAATCACCATTGGCAGTTTGAGCCACGGGAAGGCCTCATTCAGACCCCCGCCATGACCATGCCCTCCTCCATGATCACTTCCCTCTGATGGCAATGGAGCAATTTGGTCTGCCACCACCGCCATGTCGAAAGCTTGTTGATCGCTATTTACGACCATCTCACGCACCTGCTTCAGACTTCTCCTCGCAGTGATCTGTTCAGGAGAAAGACTACTTTCAGGAGTGTCGTCAAGTTCCTTGAGTTGATCAATCATTTTCGGATCACTGAGACGAGCTCTTACAGCAGAGCCGTAATACAAATCTGGCCGCTCATAAATTAATCCACGAGGCTTCCAAGGATAAATTCCATGAGAAAACTTTGAGGAATACTCATACGCCTTCACACCAAGAAACAATGATCCAAGAAGCAACGTGAGGACCATCCAGATTTTTGCAAGACGAACCTTATTTGCACGAGCTGCTTCAAGGGCCAGCACAATAGTGACACTTGAGCAGATCAACACAAATGTATTGAAGGCACCGATAGGTTCAGAGAGGTGCACATGATGAGGCTTTGGCCAAATAGGAGCACCAAAACGGAGCACAATATAACTTCCCAACAAGGCTGCAAAAAACATGATCTCCGTCGACAAGAAGAGCCACATGATCAAT
>CACORA010000067.1 GCA_902629495.1 Planctomycetaceae bacterium | reverse complement strand
AGACTCCAAATCTGGATCGCCTTGCATCAATTGGTACAAGCGGATCAAGCGTGCCAGTGCTCCCAGGAATTACTCCAGGCTCAGGCCCTGGGCACCTCGGGCTCTTCGGTTACGATCCACTTGAATTCAAGATCGGAAGAGGCGCACTTGAAGCTACTGGCATCGGCTTTGAACTCGGCTCGAATGATGTTGCAGCACGAGGCAACTTCTGCACCCTTGATTCAAAAGGACTCATCTCAGATAGGCGAGCCGGGCGGATACCATCAGAAGAAAGTTTTGCGGTAGTAGAAAAGCTCCAACGTGTGAATATCACTGGCGTTGAAACCTTTGTGAAGCCTGTAAAAGAACATCGATTCGTCGTGGTCTTTCGAGGATCTGGGCTTGATGGCCGCATCGCTGATACCGACCCACAAGCAACCGGTGTTTCACCGCTTGATCCTCAACCTCTGAATCCCAATGCTCAGAAAACGGCTGACATTGCTAAAGAATTTGTGAAGCAAGCGAGAGACATTCTCAAGGACGAACCAAAGGCAAATGGCCTGACACTACGCGGGTTTGCAGACAAACCAAATCTCCCATCGTATGAGGAACTCTATGGGCTCAAAGCAGCTGCGATCGCTGTCTATCCCATGTACAAGGGCCTTGCACGCTTGGTAGGCATGACCCTTGTAGGTCAACCACAAACACTTTCCGAGCAGATCAATCAACTTGAAGCAAGTTGGGAAGAGTACGACTTTTTCTTCCTCCACTTCAAATACACTGATTCGACTGGTGAAGATGGAAATTTTGATGAAAAAGTCAAGCAAATAGAACAACTTGATGCCATGATTCCAAAGATTGAGAAACTCCATCCAGATGTTCTGATTGTGACCGGTGATCACTCAACACCAAGCAAATTGAAAAGCCACTCATGGCATCCTGTACCAACACTTTTAGTTGCAGAAACATGCCGTCCTGATGGCCGTCAACAATTCTCGGAGCGTGATTGCCTAGGAGGCGGGTTTGGGATTTTTCCAGCGAAGCATCTGATGCTATTAGCAATGGCCCATGCAGAGCGATTTGGAAAATACGGCGCCTAGCACGAAGCCATTCTGCAGCCAGAAGAACTTACATCCGAACAAGGATAACAAGAGAGTACTTTTCTCTTTTTATCCTGCCTACAGACCCGTTATCCTTTCTCAGGATTTCGGTTCATCCTTAAACCACGGCTGACGTGCGTTCTGAGTGATCTCTTCATCACACGTCATCATTCGCAGGCGTAGTTTTTCAACAATGTCCGGATGATCGTGTGCAAGATTTGACTGCTCACCAATATCATGCTCCAGATCAAATAATAAAATCTCTGGATTTGTCATATTTCCCGGATTCCTTCGTGCTCGTCGAGGCCGCTTAACAAGCAACTTCCATTTCCCCTTCCGAATACCTTCAATCTCTCCCTGCGATGTATAGTAGAGAAACTCTTCTCGAGGAGACTTCTCTGTTTGCCCCTGCCAGAGAGCCGCAACATTCATACCATCCACAACTTTGTCCTGTGGCAATGGCTTACCGGTCAGAGAGGCAAGCGTTGGGAGAATGTCTATTGTTCCCGTGAGTCCACCACATACTGTTCCTGCTGGAACACCAGGACCACGAATAAGGCACGGGACCCGCTGACCACCTTCAAATGTTGTTCCCTTCCCTTCTCGTAACGATCCCGCAGAACCTCCATGGTGTTTAAATGTCAGCCATGGCCCATTATCCGTTGTGTAAATGACAAACGTATTCTCGGTAAGTTGTTGTTCATCGATGACATCCAGCAAACGGCCCACCTCAGCATCGATGTGCTCTATCGTATTTGTGTACGCGTTGAGAGGATCTGGGTCTCGAACATCATCCGGCACATACAAAGGTATGTGCGGCATAGAATGGGGCAGATACACAAAAAAAGGCTGCTCCTTGTGAGACTTAATAAAGTCTATCGCCTCTTGGGTGTACCGCCGGGTCACCTGTCGTTGGTCAACAGGAAGCTCTGCGATCGTTTCATTTTTTACCAAAGGTGTTTGCCATTTCGTCAACGTCGACTCAGGATCAGACCACAGGAGATCCATACCATCGGGACCACTTTTGGGTTTCCCTTTGTTGTCAGGATGATTCATATCATTGGAATAGGGAATCCCAAGGTAGGTATCAAATCCGTTCGCACGCGGTAGCACTTCTGGATAGTGACCAAGATGCCATTTACCAAAACACGCTGTGGCATACCCGAGACTTTTAAGGTGATCGGCAATTGTGTGTTCCGTAGGATTGAGTCCCTTTGTTGAAGTTGGAAATAACACATGTTTATGCATGCCGACACGCTTTGGGTAACAGCCCGTTAGCAAGGCTGCTCTCGATGGCGTGCAGACAGGCGCTGCAACCATAAAACTGGTGAACTTTCGTCCTTCCCTCGCCAAGCGATCAATATTTGGAGTCTTTATCGTTTGAGATCCAAAACAACTCAGATCACCATATCCCTGATCATCTGCAAAAATGATTACCACATTTGGAGGTGCTGCTCGTGTGTTGCTGCTGAAACATGAAATTGTAATTGTGAAAAAACATACGAGAATTGAAACATGAAAAAGCATAGCAGCTATATCTCCATAGACATGACAACAACCATCTATACGACAAAGGACTTCTGATCTCGTCAGCACATGGACGAAATCAGAAAACAATTATTCCATCATTTATGGGATGTTTCAAAAAGAACAAGTGGATCCAGTAGAACAACTCGATCAAGCAACATGTTTTCTGACTCCGATTCCATTGTTATTTCCATCTCAACAGCTTGACTGAACTCAGCATCAACCACATAGGGCGTATCACCGCCCCAGAGGATAGGTGACTGAAAAACAAGAGTTTTTTCACCATCGACATCAAATGCGCTAATGCGGAGAGTCACCCTTCCCCCCTGCCCCGAACAATCATCAATGGCTGCCCGACAAAGAAACCGCCGAACGGGCTTATCAAATTGATATCGGAGGCTGGCTGGTGCCTGCACCCCCAGGCACGTAAATGATGTGAGCCCCCGAACCGATGCCCAACCACCATTGAATGTACTGCCAATCGATAGAACAACTTGCGGCAAACATTTTTTATCCTGAACAAAGACAGAAGGCGTGAGTGACTGTAGCAGTCGAAATCCCCCTGCATCACGAAGAACTGCTGCAATCTCATGTGACGTGCATGCCTGAGCAATCTGAGGTGCACAAAAACGTGATCCATCCACTAATGCCATCCATTCACATGTATTATCGCTTTCATTTGATGTTTTTAGAAAATCAATTGCTCGTATATCCTTGAGAGGAAGAACAACACTTTTGAGATCCGTGAGAATACTTTGGGCCGTCAGTTGACCTCCTGATACCGCCACAGACGCAGCTCGAAACATATCGCCGTTCACAAGCCTCACAACACTCTTTGTTTCCTTCATGGAAGCCGGATGGTCTGGAGCAAGGGGCCCGAGTGCCATACTTGATCGATAGCCAGAAACAAGAGATCTGGAAAGCTCAAGCCTTCCGATCAACGACGACAAGACAACAATACGCTCAGATGAAATTGACTCAAGCTCTCCAGACAGCATACCCCCACCACTCAACATCACAATTGGACCGAGAGGGTAGGGAGGAAGCTGAGGCAAAACTTCCTGAGATAGGCCAACTCTTGAGGCAACGATACATGTGAGACAGACAAGCATGGCTATGACACAACGACACCTCATTCGACTACCTCGTCAGAAATGTGTCGCTGAAAGAGTGGAGAAAGCCCCTTTGACATTTGTAGTACAGTGATTGCAGCAGCCGTGCCATATTCTGGGCATGACGGATCTGCCCAGGCCCCATCCGCACGCTGATTACGGAGCAAGTCGTCTTCAATTGACGCATACCACTTTGACCAAGAATCGGTGCCCCGCAACCAATGTGCAGCAGCAGCATGGAGCAAACCATACATTGCGTATCCGTCAGTGCTTTCAATAGTAATGGGGTTTTGCTCAAGCCATTCAAACCCCTTTTCAGTTACCTGGCTTTTTCTATTTGCTGCAAGAAGGGCAAAAATTGAAGCTGCCGTTCGTGGCGCACCACTTGATCCTTCAGAAACAAGATAACGAAAACCACCATCTTTATTCTGGAAACTTTCAAGAAGTGCCACAGCCCGATCAACACACTCCTCCGAAACAGCAAATCCACTGTTGTAGAGTCCCCTCAAGGAGACAACCATTGCTGCTGTTACTGACGCATCGGCGTCTTGTCGTTGAGGCTTATATCGCCACCCACCGTCCTTATTT
>CACORA010000066.1 GCA_902629495.1 Planctomycetaceae bacterium | reverse complement strand
CACCCCCTTTGTCGCGCCCAAACAATATTTCTCAAAGCATGCCATTGATTCAGTATCTTTGCCTTTTGCTCCCACTAATGACCGTTGTGACATTCCAATACCTGCATTTGCTCATAACAATCCTATTCCAAACTATGGCCTTTCAGTACAGATCTGTCTGCGTGCAAAGCAAGCATATTATGCAAGCGTTTCATTTGTTGATGCTCAAGTCGGACGCATAATGCAAGCACTGAATACGTATCACCTTAATGAAAAAACAATTGTGGTTCTCTGGAGTGATCATGGGTATCACCTTGGAGAGCACAATGGGATTTGGCAAAAAAGAACATTGTTTGAAGAGAGCACACGGTCACCGCTCCTCATGCGGATACCGGATGCAGAAGGAAATGGTACTGTTTGCAATCGCATTGTTGAATTTGTCGACATTTACCCTACCTTGGCCAAACTCTGTCATCTTGAAATACCACCTGCTCAAAAAGCACGAGGCCGCAACCTCATGCCATTGCTCAACAATCCAAAGCTCCCCAACACAACGTGGAAGGGAGCTGCCATATCGCAGGTGCTTCGGCCAGTCGATAAACGGTTAGCCGAGCAGGTTATGGGACGAAGCATTCGTACACACCAATGGCGATATACTGAATGGAATGAAGGCCATGCTGGACGAGAACTGTACAACCACCAGACTGATCCAAATGAGTTTCAAAATCTTGCTGTCAAGCCAACAACAGAGATTCAAAAAACAATGGACCGGCTCCATGATGGGTTTAAGAATAAGGCCAGAGGACGGCCGCCAACAAGTCCAGTCAACCCTTCCAGACTCTAATCATTTTTATGGCAGGACGTATTCTCATTTCCTAACCTCACGTTGTAGTTCTATGAAAAATTTGATCCTTACTATTTTTCTTACATTGATCTCTGGCCCTGTACTGGCTGCAACACCAAATATCATTCTTATGATGGGTGACGATCATGGATGGGAAGAGACCGGCTATAACGGACACCCGTATGTTAAGACTCCAGTACTTGATGAAATGGCACGTTCGGGCCTTTGCTTCAACCGATTTTACGCTGCACATCCTACCTGCTCCCCAACACGAGCAAGTTTCCTTACTGGTCGACATCCTGTACGAATGGGCACGTTTGCTCCAGGATGGTCAATGCGTCCAGAAGAAATCACGATCGCAAATATCTTAGAAAAGGCAGGGTATTACTGTGCACATTTTGGCAAATGGCACGTCGGTGCAGTGAAGTCCGACTCGCCACTGAGTCCATTAGCTATGGGATTTCATGAATGCCTTTCGCATGACAACTTTTTTGAAATCGATGCATCATTCTCAAGAAATGGAGCATCGCCAAAGCTTTTTAAGGGTGAAAGTTCTGAAGTTTTGATTGATGAGGCGATTGACAGCATCCATCGTTCTCAACAGTCCAGACGGCCTTTTTTTCAAATCATTTGGTTCGGCTCACCTCACGAACCATACCGTGGGTTATCCGAAGACCTTCGTCTCTACGATGCACTCCCAAAAAAATACACGAAACTCGTACGACTCACGTCGAATAAGACTGGCGAGCCAACAAAACGCCCACAAGGAGACGTCCTTCGTGAACGGTATGCTGAGATTACTGCCATGGACCGTGCGATAGGAAAGCTACGCGATCATCTTGCAAAGACTGGCCTGAGTGACAACACCTTCCTTTTCTATTGTGGAGACAATGGCACATCTCCAGAAAGTGCACTTGGCTTTCCCCACCGAGATGCCAAGGGGTCCATCTATGAGGGGGGCACGCTCGTCCCTGGCCTGCTTGAATGGCCGGCACGTATCAAGCAACCACGCACAACGAATGTACGTGCATCGCCTCTGTGTCTGGTCAAGACCTACCTGATCGACCTCTGGATGGCATTGACCTCAGCCCAGTTATTGATGGCACGATGACTGTACGATCATCACCGATCTGCTTTTGGAAGTTTAATCTTGCTTCAACTGACAGCACTGATCCTTATATCGAACCCACGCTTCAGCAGGGCACAACACCACTCGTAAAGAAACAGCATGGAAAATTAACTCGAGATTTCAAGAACTTTCATCACCATCGAATTGAGCCTCATGATTTTCTTGGTTCTCGTGCAATCATCGAAAACGACATGAAACTCATCATTCAAGAAAAGAAAAACGGCGCGACCCTCATAGAGCTATTCGACCTGAAGAACGATCCCTCAGAAACAAGGAACCTTTTTCAGGAATATGAAGACAAGGCACAACGCCTCAAGCGTTCACTGCATACATGGCAGACGTCTGTGTTGAAAAGCCTTACTGGTGATGACTACACAACTCAGTAATTTCTTCTGCATGATGCGGATACTATGCAGGCGTTGCCTGCACTGGCTCTGATGCAACTGCTTCCATGCCCTCTTGATCCTCTTCTGGATCTGGCCACTTTGTCGGAAGGCGACATGCAAACAACGTCCATGCAAGGGCGATAACGAGAAAGCCTGCCATCCTCATCTGATGCTGTCTGTCATTATCGTCAACATTCGGACCGGCTATTTTGACGATACCCAAACACCCCACAAGCCAGATAAAAAATACAAAAAGCCCTAGCAGGAAATCAGCCATTCCAACATCTCTTGGAGAGTATGGTTTCAACGTGAACGCAGTGTCACAACTATGGACGTTCTCACCCTATCCCCTTATACGGCTTCCGTGTGACAGCGGTTCACTTTTATCCGCTGGGAAGAAATCGACTCGAAAATCCATGTCTTTTTGGAGATGGATGACTCAGGGGACTTTTCACACAATAAGCGGGAGTATCTGCTATTTCTTTGGCTTTCCTGGCCAACGAAAATCAACCGGAGCAGCAGGTGGCTGTCCTAGATCTTCCCGGGAAGGCAATGGGATGTGTTCCATCTTTTTCTTTGGATCAAGGTTCTCGTTTAGCTCTCGCTCACTAATTGGCTTCGACACCACACCACCTGCGGGCACGTCTATCTTTGCTGTCCACACAATGGCATTTAGCACAATGCGACGAAAATCATTAATCGCCCAGTTTCGATGCCAGTGACCGCCGGTAAATCCAACTCCACGTCCACCATCTTTTCGTTCAACAGCCCACATCAAGGTTTGAGGTGTTCCTAACGCCTTTTCCCCTGCTGGTGTCCAATGGATATATCTATTAATCCGATTTCGGCTTGGTGTAGCCGTCAGTACATCCACGCTCGATTTTGGGTTCCTCCACCGCATGTTGTAATACCACTCATCATTTGCACTAAACGACGGAACACCGCTTGTGATTGGATGCCCTGAATCAGGTTGCACTGCTGCAGTCCAGTGAGGGTTACACGAAAACCCTGCTTCGTAATAGCCCCCTATCCATTTTTGAAAATACTCCCCACGAGGACCTGGCGGCACCTCAACGGCGTAATGCATACACATAAGCCCGACGCCATCATCAACCAAACGGTCAACCGTTTCTTCATGCCCAAACGTTGGATGTCGAGAATTACCGTCTGAATAGATAATAAGAGCAGCAGCTCCTTCAAGCACTGACTCATCTTTGGGCCAGCCGTTGTGGATCACATCAACACGTATAGGAAGACCACTCTGTTCATTCAAAGCACGGGCAATCAGGATTGAACCGGCATTGAACTCATGTTCCCCCGATGCATGACTAGGCCCCCCTGCAATCATTACAACACGTGTGTTTGCCTGGGCATATGCCATAGACATCGATGCTGAAAGGATTAAGAAGCCAAAAAGAGTGTTACGCATTGTTCATCGCCTTTCAGTATTCTTGAAAAGAATCTGTAGTATATCTCATCCAGAATCACCGTGCCCTTAACACATGGAGTACAATGCATGAACGCATGCACCTCAAAATAACAATGGATCATCATACAGCATGCTTACCATACAACTAGTTATCTGCTTGGATCACGCATGCATGTGCACACCTTCCCTGCTTACGACAAGGAGCCTTTCTCAATGACTGTTACTCCATTCAAAAAAATTCTACCTAGTCTCATGCTGGCATGCTTTTCGATGATGGCTCAGGCAGATGGTCCATCACAACCTAATATTATTGTGATCCTTGTCGATGACCTCGGCTATGGGGAGGTTGGTTGCTATGGACAAAAAATTATCCAGACACCGCGTCTCGACAAGATGGCACAGGAGGGAATGCGATTTACGCACTTCTATGCTGGAGCAACCGTATGTGCACCTTCCCGAAGCGTCTTAATGACCGGGCAGCATCACGGGCATACCCGTGTCCGAGGAAATGCAGGAAGAATCAACCCAAAAGCTCAAGCACTGCTTGATGAAGACATCACTGTTGCAGAAGTTGCTCTCGATGCTGGATATCGAACAGCGTTGTTTGGTAAAT
>CACORA010000065.1 GCA_902629495.1 Planctomycetaceae bacterium | reverse complement strand
TCAGCATTGCAACGGACAACGAAGTGCCTCCCCTGTGGATCAACTTCAAGCAATAACTTCTTGGAATCTGAACGATCGATTGAGGGATTCTGAAATTTATATGTTTTGATGCTTCGTAAATTACGTGATCCCCAGTCAATAGCTCCTTTTCCAAAATCCTCAAAGACAATAGCCGGATCGATGAGTTTCGTAAGTGATGAAAGATTGACTTTCTCAGGCATGAATACCTGTTCTTGTGAATTCAACGTAAAGGTTTCTGCCTCACCACGCTCAAGTTCATGCTTGTGATCAAGATGATACCGACATTGTGCAAAGACATAGAGCGGTAGATCCTCATAGATTGGGATGTTGACAGACCATGTCTTTCCTGAGATGTCTGCATCTGCTCGATTCCAAAATCGAGTCCTCGCGTTCGGATCGTAGCTGTAATAAATCTCGGTATTTACAAGACGACCAGGATCGCTTGGCATTACCGAAAAGCGTGCCCGTTGCCCTGTGATGTCTAACGTCGATGACGGCGTTGGAGGAATCTTTTGATCTATTCCCTTGAGAAACTGATCGAACCACAGATTCAACAAGACCCACTGCTCGGGACCAGGACCATGATTGAAATGAATATTTGTACTGACCCGCCACTCAACACCGTGTTGCAGGAGTTGCATCGACTGATAAATTCGATCAAATGCACTATGAAAATCATTTGATGAACTCACAAAGCACACTGGGCATTTCACGAGAGGCCAATACCCACTGGCATCGATTGTCTTTCGATACAGATCCAGATTCTTAAAGTGTGCCCGAAGGCTACTTCCTTCTATTCCAGGGAAATCAGTATCCTTAAATCCCGTTCCACCAACAAATGGCACAACTGCTTTTAAGCGAGAATCAATTGCTGTGAGAGCGGTGATCATGCCTCCCATCGAATACCCTGAAAAACCGATACGCGTGGGATCAACTTCCGGTTGTTGCTCAAGGAACGTAATTGCCCGACGAGCAGCAACCGCTAGAAGAAACCAATTTGCATTTCTTGGACTTGCAATAGCATCGATTGAAAATGCATCCGGCTGGAGATTCGTCTTCCATTGCTGGCGCAGTGCCTTTGCATAAAACCTTGGCCCTTGCGTAGGATCCACAGCCCCCCAATCTGTGTTTTTATCAATGCCTTGCTCAAGCGGCCTGCCTAACCAATTAATGTCAACCGTCGCATACCCTTGTTTGGCAAAGTAAATGCCTCGATTTCGTTCAGCTCGCTGACCACCTCCGTGGCTCCACACAAACGCAGCTTTTCTCCCTGCAGATAATGGAAACGAGTAATACCCTGCGATACGCGCAACCGAGCCACGAAATGTTCCAACTGTAAATATGATATAGCGGGTGACTACTTCTTCTGACTTCCACTCCTTGACGATTTCCACATCGAGAGGATCACGGCGGGCATCATAGGTCTCCCAAAGTGCTGACACGCTCTGTGGAACTTGACCCATTTTGTATGGGATAAACGTATCATTTGCAGAGGCATCCCATATGGGACCACCAACCACAAGCCATAAGCAGCATTGGAATCGGTAGGATAGAACTGCGTGGAACATGGTAGCCATATTTCGATTGCACCTCATCGATGGTATTGCAGGAACACATGCTCAGCATACCGCCAGCTATCCAGGAAGAGTATTCCATCATCAAGCAGGCAAGCACAAGAAAACGGAACAACAGGCAGCATCATATTCTTAATGTACTGCCCACCATTACTCTGATGACATCTCAAGTGAAACTGGCGTCATGCCCGGCTGCACATCCACGGTGAGTCCTGAAAGTTGTGGGCTGGCATATTTTGCTGGCGTTGCCAATTCGAAATCTGAACTGCCTTCTTCATCTTCTTCGTTTGGAACACTATTCTCAGACGGTATCTCTTTCGTAATTGCAACACGATTGACGCCCACGTGGGCTCCAGCTTCTTCGGCTAATCTAAACTGGCCCTGACCATCCGTTGTGGCAACAGCAGGCCTCCCACCAGCTGGTGGTTGAAATAGTACGCTTGCTCCAACAATGGGCTCACCATCTAACGTGACTTTACCTTCAACTGGAACAAGTACCGGCCCACTTTTGCCGCAGCCAGTCAGGAATACAAGAAGTATCAAGAAAAGAAGCGTTTTCATCGTTCGACAATTCACGACGCGGTCTCCGTGGTCCTGGACATACTACCTCAATCGCTGACCAATACAGCCAGCAGACTCAATTGTGAACTCACTTCAGGCTTACGGGATAGATGCAACTTTGCCATCATCTTTTCCACCAAGATACTGATATGTCTGGTGATCAACATTTTCTTGAAGAAAATGTACGGACCCGTCTCCAAACACAAACTGACACCCTCCGGGATGCCTCGACTTAAATGCAAATTCGGTACTCCAGTTACTCCACCACGCACAATTCCCATTTGATTTATCGCGAGTGCAGCTATCATAGTTAATTGGATAGATGGTGCTGATCATACCCTGTGTGCAGCTGGCATGTGCCCATCCTCGCGAGATATGAAACGTGCAGTCCGGCCTGACTTCACCCATGAAAATTGTCTTCGATAGACCGTCTTTGACATCCGTCACGGCACACTCATAAAACCTTCCAAGCCTCGTAAATGGCCCCGCAGGTGTCCGATCACTAGCACTCAATTTATAAGCATCCCAGGCAGCCCGCTCAGAGCACTGGCCAGCTGGATTATTCCCAGTTCGCGATGGTCCTTTTGATGCGGAATATGAGAATGTCGCGAGATTACCCGGTGCGATACCATTTATTGAAACGTCATTATACGGCGACGAATCATCTGATGGGCAACGAAACGAAGTGACAAGTGTTCCTGCTATATAGGGAGACCCACTCGCTGGTGCTGTTGAAAACTGCTGGTACGCAATGGTCTTACTGTCATCAAAGGCGTCTTGAAGCGTAGATTGCTCAATGAATGGCAGTATGTAGTACAGAAGAGAGCCCCTGTTTTTCGACCAATTCTTTGCATTTGTATTATTTGTATACCAAATACCTCCAGGAGGAAATTTGTTGTTACTGTCATGGTACGTTTGCAGTCCGAGTCCAAGTTGTTTGAGGTTATTGGTACAGGCGGACCGACGCGCTGCCTCACGTGCACTTTGAACAGCCGGGAGCAATAAACCGATCAATACTCCAATAATGGCGATCACGACAAGCAATTCAACAAGCGTAAAGCCAGATCGTCTTTGTCTTGTAGGTAGCGAAAAGATCATGACAACAACACTCCAATGGATGAGCAGATAAATAAATGAGTGGCTGGATAGCCTTATGCAATCCTTAGCGCAGACTATATCAAAATGGACATCCAACTTTCAAATAAACCATTGCTCGGCAATCAATAGTGTTCACGGGACAACCGAAGGTTCAGGCTCCAACACGTTGAATAGGTGCATAAACACAGCACCTTTCAACCTTCTGGCCCATACCCCCCGTGTTATGGAATCCCGATAGTGGATACAGTATACTCCCCAACTGGAAGGTTCATCCGTCTCGATATCAAGTGTCCCTCGCGGTCACTTGGCCCAACCTCGCGAAAGCAAAGGTGGTAACTCAGTCTGGCAACAGAGTGAGAGGATGTGCATCGATCGGTGGTTATCCATCACTCGATGAAGCTTTCGAAGGATCCACGGTGGATTCTAAGAATGCCCTTTCTTTCCTTATCACGGAAAGGACGTGCTCGATGGTCATTGGATTTCCCTCTTTACGAATCGATTCAGCTAACCAGACCCACCATCTCTGGAATAATAATGGTGTCTGGTGGGTGCACTTCACCCTTCATTTTGACAACCGGAAACGACGCGTTAGACGCTCACTGCAAACGCGATCTCTCAGTGAGGCGATTGAGCGGCGAGATGCACTGCTATTCAAAATTGAGCATGAAGGTGAACGCATTCCAGATCGCACCATAACCACATGCGATCAGCAACAATGGCTCTGAAGAAAGAACAACACCATGAAATCCCTTACACAACATCTCACTTTTCAACAGCCTGAACGGATGGCATTTGAGAACATTACGGCCAAGGTGGAAAAGCTTGTTGAACAATCCGGCATCCAGGAAGGATTATGCCTTGTCAATGCAATGCATATTACTGCATCCGTTTTTATCAATGATGATGAGCCAGGGCTTCATAACGATTACAAGACGTGGCTGGAATCCCTCGCACCATTCGACGCATCACCTCAGCGATACGCTCACAATCGAACGGGCGAAGATAATGCTGACGCACATATGAAGCGACAGATTATGGGCAGAGAAGTCGTCATTGCAGTTACCCAAGGAAAGCTGGATTTTGGCCCATGGGAACAGATTTTTTACGGCGAGTTTGATGGTCGTCGACCCAAACGGGTTCTTGTCAAAATAATCGGAGAATGATTTCTTCATTCCACCGGCCCTGACGTGATCTACGGACAACCATGAGCACGCGGGCACACGCCCCACAATGGCACAAAACTTCCCTGCTCGTCTTGCCAAAAATTTCCTCCACCGTGAACGACTGCAACACGATGGTCACCATGCCACTCCCACCGCT
>CACORA010000064.1 GCA_902629495.1 Planctomycetaceae bacterium | reverse complement strand
TGCTCCCTCACCACCCTGCTCAGAAAGTACATTTATTAGGAGAGCATTTCTTGACACCATCGGAAGGCTTCCGACAGCTGAAGAAGTGTGCCGTTACCTCGATGATGAGGCTCCTCAAAAGCGTGAGCGTCTTGTCGATCTCCTGCTTGCCCGACCTGAGTATATCGACTACTGGGCGTATAAATGGTCAGATGTTTTTCTTGTATCTGGACGAAAACTCAGACCGGCTGCGTTACAGTCGTATGCCGATTGGATTCGAAACCGTGTTGCTGAAAATACCCCTTGGAATGAGGTGGTATATCAGGTGTTGACAGCAACTGGTTCAAGCATTGAGAACGGTGCCACCAATTTTTATGCAGTTCATCAAGATCCGGAAACGATGGCTGAAAACACATGCCAAGCGTTTCTCTCGTTATCAATAAACTGTGCGAAATGTCATAACCACCCACTAGAAAAATGGACGAATGATCAGTACTACGCATTTGCAAATCTGTTTGCCCGCGTTCGAGCCAAGGGCTGGGGTGGTGACACTCGCAATGGTGATGGAAAACGGACCGTCTTTTCAACATCTCATGGCGACCTGATCCAACCACGTACCGGGAAAGCACAGCCGCCAACGCCTCTTGATGGCATCCCGCTCAAATCAGATGCCGACGATGATCGTCGCATCGCATTAGCCCAATGGATGACCAGTGCGGATAATCCGTACTTTACACGCTCCATTGTCAATCGTGTCTGGTCTAACTTTTTTGGGATTGGGCTTGTAAATCCCGTCGATGATTTACGCACGAGTAATCCCGCAAGCAACGAGGCGTTATTAAATGCGCTCGGGAGATTTACAATTGACCATCGATATGATCTTAAGTCACTCATGCGACTGATTCTTCTTTCTGAAACATATAGTCGCTCAAGTGCAACACTCCCAGAGAATCAAAAGGACTCAAAGTGGTTTGCCCGCACTTATCCGAGGCGACTCATGGCTGAAGTGCTAGCAGATGCCATTAGCGATGTAACTGGCATACGCGACCGGTATACAGAAGTCATACTCAATGATGGCTCAACACAAAAAGTGAACGACTATGACGAGGACACACGTGCCCTGGAATTAAGTGACTCTGCCATCAAGAATTACTTCCTTACGACGTTTGGTCGGAACACGCGTGAAATCAAGTGCGAACGATCGAATAAACCAAGCCTCGTTCAAGTACTCCATCTCGCAAACGGCTCAACAATCAATGACAAACTTTCATCGGAACATGGCTGGCTCACTCAACACCTGGCTACGAAACCACAACCCGAAGTCATTATAGAGACTGCATGGCTTCGTACACTCAGTCGCATGCCAACGAAAAAGGAAAAGGAACACTTTATTGAAATGCTGAATGGCATAGAGCCTTCACAACTTCGTGAATATGTGGAAGACCTCTACTGGTCTCTTATGACAAGCAGGGAGTTTCTTTTTCGTCACTAACTCGCGGTGGGAGACGCACCCCTATGGAAAGAACCATTTATAGCGTTCGAACGTCCATCACCATCATGATGCTCTGGTGGGGCTTCTCCTGTGGACGTTCCATGCATGCTGCACCAACGTACGAGAACGATATAGCACCTATTCTCAGAACGTATTGTAGTGGCTGTCATAACAGCACGGACCCAGAGGGCCAACTGTCACTGGACACCTATGCCTCTCTTCGGCGCGGAGGCGAGTCCTCCGGTGACCCAATCGCTCCACGTGACGCCAACGCATCAGTACTCCTTACTCGTATTCGCAGTGATCGTGGAGATCACATGCCCCCAGAAACAGAACCACAGTTGCCTCCTGAGGCAATTGCAACACTCGAGCTGTGGATCGAGACTGGTGCTCATGGCCCAGCAATCAATCGTTCGATGCAGGAGCAAACACACACTCCGAAGGTGCCTCCACATAATGGCAAACAGCCTGTCACTGCCATGGCACACTCACCAACAGGTTCGCTTGTTGTCGGTCGTGAACAACTCGTACAAATCTTTCGCACTCCGGGCGATCTTCTGAAAAGCGGCCCAGTAGAGAAGAGCATTCCGCATGACATTGGCAAGGTCATGGCTACCCATTATGACACCACAGGCACTCGTCTTGTTCTTGCTGGAGGTGTACCTGGTGTCAGGGGAGTTGCTGAAATAGTTGATCTTCGCTCGAACAGGCTACTGTTGCGTGCAGGAGACCACCGTGATCTTCTCTACGATGCAGAATTTTCCCCAGATGGAACGTTGCTTGCCACAGCTGGCTACGACCGGGCAGTTAAGGTTTGGAATGTCTCTAACGGTTCTCTGGTATGGGAGAATACCATTCATAATGGTGCAATATTTGATCTGGCATGGCATCCAACTGGAAAAATGATTGCCTCTGCAAGTGCTGATGAAACAGTGAAGCTCTGGCGTACAGCTGATGGGGTCCGCCTCGACACCCTATCCCAACCACAGGGTGAGGTCCTTTGCCTGAATTTTTCTCCAGATGGTCAAAGGCTTTTCGCAGCGGGTGAGGATAAACGCATTTATGCATGGGAAATTTCCTCTCTCGACGAGCCGGCTATCAATCCCGTTGTGTTGTCACAGTTTGCACATGAAGCAACCGTGACAGCAATGTGCATCACTCCACAAGGCGATCATCTCTTCAGTGCAGCTGAAGACGGCTCCGTTACCCAGTGGAGGCTTCCGGAGTTATCTCATGAGTACACCTTCGCGAACCAGGGTGATGTAATTAGCGTCCTATGCGCAAAAGAAAAAAGAATCCTTCTCGGACTTCTTGACGGCAGCACGAATATGATCGCACTACACGAGGGTCAAGAAGGTTTAGCGGCGTCTCTCGAGCTATCACAAAAGATACATTCTCCAGTTGTGCCAAACCACTCCGCTGCTGCACGTACAACTGAAGAAGAAAGTAATGACACTCCACCACAAGCGCAGGTCATCGGATGGCCTGCGATCATTGAAGGCGCCATCGAGTGCCCAGGGGATGTGGACTGTTTCAGATTCTCAGCCCGCTCTGGAGAATCAGTTCTTTTTGAGATTGATGCTGCCCAATCTGAATCGGAACTTGATTCAAAAATTGAAATACTTGATGACGTTGGACAGCGACTCCCCCGCTTGATGCTACAAGCGACTAGAGACTCTTGGTTCACGTTTCGTGGGAAGGATTCCTCGCAATCAAATGACTTTCGCATTCATAATTGGCGTGAGATGGAATTAGATGAGTATCTCTTCGCCGGTGGTGAAGTTGTTCGACTCTGGTTCTACCCTCGTGGTCCCGATTCTGGCTTCAACGTCTATCCTGGCTTTGGTAAGCGTCATACGTTTTTTGATACAACATCAGTCACGCATGCATTGGGGGAGCCTGCATGGATTGTCCGTCCCTTGCCCGTAGGCACGACTCCTCCCACAAATGGCCTCCCTACTTTTCCACTGTACTGGGAAAATGATGATGAATCTCATAACCGTCTAGGGGTTGATTCACACTTACTCTTCACCTCGCCAAAGGATGGCGACTATATCGTGCGAATCACTGACACTCGTGGATTTGGGGGCGAGGAAAATGATCCGTCGAGCTATCGATATACACTCACTGCGCGGACCCCACGGCCCACCTTCAGTATTTCTATCAGCGGAATGAGTCCGAAAATCAGTCCTGGAGGAAGCCAGGAGGTGACATTTACAGCCCAGCGCATAGAAGGGTATGTCGGTCCGATTCGTATCGACGTGAATCATCTTCCAGATGGCTTAATGTTCCATGGACCAATCGAGATTGAACGGGATCAGTTTCGTGCTGTAGGTGTTTTGTCTGCATCCCGTGATGCTATATCACCATCAAAAGAGGCTAACGAAATGGTTGATATTCAGGCCACTGCTCTCGCCAAAACCTCACGTCATGGAAATCCTGTGTACGAACCGACTCAGGACCTCGGAGACCTTGGCCAGATTACAATACGCGATGCTCCAAAGATTACCTGTGCTATTGTGCCGCCAGGCATATCACACACTCAACAGGATCTATCCTCCGAGACGACTCCTGTCACTTTTACCATTCATCCAGGTGAAACCATTCGTGCAAAAGTCATGGTTACACGACATGAGTTTGATGGACGTGTCCCCTTTGGAACGAATACCGACGTTGGACGCAATCTCCCCTATGGGGTGTACGTTGATAATCTTGGACTGAATGGACTGTTAATTGTGGAGGGTCAAAATGAAAGAGAGTTCTTTCTCACGGCCTCACCTGCTGCCCGCCCCGGCAAACGTTTCTTTCATCTGAAAACGACTGCGGATGGCAGTCAGTGTTCTCGACCAGCCATGATCGAGGTTGTGCCGGCATTACAATGACCAATATTGTCTACTCGTTAACCTCACGCGCTGCATGATTTTTCCTCCACTCACTCCCATTCTGCGGCGCGTAAGACATACCAATGCGATTCCTGTTTGCCAGCCTCGGTCTGTATCCTGTGCATGACGCCGGCAACTACCGATCAACAATCTCACGACCATAGATGCCTGAGAACTATGCCATACGGCGCAGTTCACAGGCTTGGCCAAGAGCGTAGCTCCCTGCAACTGTTCTCCTTTTGGCTATACTACGCACTCGTTTTTTCTCTAGTGGTTTGCGACCCTCTTTCTTCTTCCTGGTGTCTCTATGGTCCTGTGATTCAAGGAAAGTATAACCGTCATGATACGTCTGTTCTTTTGCCATCTGCTTTTCGCTGTCGGAATTATTTTTCCACAAGCCTACCTATATGCGGCTGAGCGTAATATCGTTGTGTTCGTAACCGATGATGAGTCTCCGACACTTGGCTGCTATGGAGACACGTCGGCAGTGACACCCTCAATTGATGCACTTGCTGCAGATGGTGTTCTCTTCCGCAATGCATTTGCAACAACAGCCAGTTGCTCCGCCAGTCGATCCGTCATACTTTCGGGACTTCACAATCATTCGAACGGCCAATACGGTCACCAGCACGATTTTCACAAATTTTCAAGCTGGTATGACGTCGCAAGTTTCTCACTTCCACGAGCACTCTCGCGTGCTGGCTATCGAACTGCTCGGATTGGAAA
>CACORA010000063.1 GCA_902629495.1 Planctomycetaceae bacterium | reverse complement strand
TAATCGTCTGTTGTCATTTGGTGAATACGATGCATCACCCACAAAGACGTTCATGTTCGAGCATCGTTTCACACACGAGGTTGCCGCTCTGTCTGCGTTATCATTTGGAAAGCGGCCGTTTGAGGAATTGTACGTCCTCACAACGGATCCGCACCAAATGAGAAATGTTGCGGGGAGTTTGGAGTATGAGGCGACACAAAAAGCAATTCGGTGTCAATTGTTTGATCACTTAGCTGCGACACGGGATCCACGAGTCATCGGTGGTGTGATTGACTGGGACTACTATCCGCACTATGGGAATCGTGCGAATAAAAACTGGAAGGTGGATAAAAAACCATGAGGATTCGAGTTCGAGTGTCTCGGCATTTTATACGTTGTGCTGTGATGGCTTTCTGGATGACTGGAGCCGTTGTTGCAAACGCAGAACGCCCGAATGTTGTCATCGTGATGACCGACGATCAGGGCTATCCGGAGGTTTCGGCGCATGGCAATCCTGTTTTGCAGACGCCCAACCTAGATGCGTTGTACAACCAGAGTCTACGGCTGACGGACTATCATGTTGCGCCCATGTGTACACCGACACGGGGGCAGTTGCTCACGGGGATTGATGCAGCAAGGAATGGCGCGGCAAACGTGAGCAGCGGTCGAGCTCTGCTCCGTCCGGAAATTCCCACAATGGCCAACTACTTTGCTGATGCTGGCTACACCACAGGCGTTTTTGGGAAATGGCATCTTGGAGCAAACTATCCATTTCGCCCTCAGGATCGAGGTTTCGAAGAGAGTGTCTGGTATCCCTCTTCATCGATTCCATCTGTGCCTGCGTACTGGGGCAACGACTATTTCGATGACGTTTATATTCACAATGGTAAGGAACAACGCTACACGGGCTATTGCACAGATGTTTTCTTCACTGAAGCAAAGGCGTTCATGAAGAGATCATCGAAGGCAAAAAAACCATTCCTTTGCTACCTTGCAACCAACACGCCACATGGACCATTCAACCCGAAGCCTGCGGATCGGGAAGTGATAGAAAAAAGGTTGGCAGATCCACAGTTTGATCACCTGAACGAAAAATTGAAGAAACGGCTTGCCAATTACCTTGGGATGATTGTGAATATTGATGCCAACATGGGTAGCTTAGTCACGTTTCTTGATCGTGAAGGCTTGGCTGAGAATACAATTTTGATCTTCAAAACAGACAATGGCAGTCTGTTGGGGCCGCAGTATTTCAATGCCGGAATGCGTGGCAGAAAGACAGAACTCTGGGAAGGTGGACATCGTGTCCCATGCTTCATCCGTTGGCCCGATGGTAATCTTGCGGCGCCGCAAGATATTGGAGGCCTTACTCAGGTTCAGGATATCTTGCCGACGCTGCTGGATTTGTGTGGCATCAACTGCACAATCAAACATAAGTTTGATGGAATGAGTCTTGCGCCGGTTTTACGTGGTGAACAAACAGTCTCTGACGACCGGATGCTCATCATGAATTACAGCAGGATGCCGGGCTTTTCCAATTACCCGTCGCCTCATAGCCAGACACAGATGCGAGCTGACCAAGCGGGCGTATTATGGAAACGCTGGCGCCTGTTGGAAGATCGAGAGCTTTACAATCTCGAGACAGATCCACTCCAGCAAACCAACGTCATTGATCAGTATCCGGAGGTCGTAGCAACGCTTCGGAAGCACCTTCATGCATGGTGGGACCGAGTTGGGCCGACTGCAAACGAAGAACAACGCATCATCATTGGAACCGTTCATGAGAACCCTACCAAACTCTCTGCCACCGAATGGCTGGATGTATTCATGGATCAGCAAGGGCAGATTCTCAGGGGGCAGCAGAAGAGTGGCTACTGGTTGATCGATGTTGCCAGCGCTGGTGAATACGACATCGAACTTCGTCGTTGGCCCAAGGAGGCAGATGGTACCATCAGCGGTACCCTGCCGGACGGAACAGGCAAAGCACTGCCCATTACCCAAGCAAGCCTCTATGTCACTGGCCACAACCACATGAGTATTGGTGAAAAGAGTGCGTATTCGTTTGAGGGTCTAACCAGAAACGTGAGAAAAGAGGACAAGGGTGTGACCTTCACGATGAACCTCAAGAAGGGCCCCACAGCGTTGCACACCTGGTTCAGTGGTAAAGACAATACAATGCTGAGTGCCTATTACGTCTATGTTTATCGAAAGGACTAATGTTATGGCGGGTGGAATGACCAGTTCAATGACGAAACACGAAAACTTCAACAATACTGACAGTCACGTACGGCTGGTCATCCAAGGATTGGTTAGGCGTAGAACTATAATTTTCCAATTCGTCGCGTGTTGTCTGTTGTCATTGTGTTCGGATGCTTTTGCAAAGGAACGTACGAATATCCTTCTTTTTACAGCCGATGATCTACATGCTGAGTCGCTGGGTGCATTTGGTGGACGTCCGTCAGACCTGACGCCGAACCTCGACACGTTTGCGGGGGAGTCGCTTCGTTTTGATCGAGCCCATGTGAACGCATCAATCTGCGCGCCCTGTCGAGCAATTATTGCAACTGGTCGCTACAGCCATCGCTCTGGTGCCATGGGATTTATGAAAGCCAGGGAGGATGTTCCGGACATTGTGACAACCCTTCAGAATGCTGGTTATCGTGCAGGCATTCTTGGGAAGGTGGGCCACTCGACGCCGAAGGACTCGATGCAATGGGATTTCCACTTCGATCAACCACAGCTTGGCAACGGACGGAGCCCGGAATTGTACTACCAGCGAAGCAAAGAATTTCTCGCGGACTGCAAACGGGAAGGAAGGCCTTTCTATTTCATGGTGAACTCACACGACCCACATCGTCCGTACTGCAATCCAGAGAAATTGATCAAGGGTGCGGCGATGCCGTCGCGAACGTATGATCCTTCCGAAGTCACCGTTCCGGGATTTCTGCCAGATCTTCCCGGGGTGCGTGCAGAACTTGCCCAATATCTGAATTCAACGCGTCGACTTGACGATACGTTCGGCAAAGTGATGCAGGCGCTTCAAGAATCTGGTCAGGCTGAGAATACACTGGTGATATTTATGTCTGACAACGGCATCGCCGTCCCGTTTGCAAAATGTAATGCCTGGTTTCATAGTTCCCGGACACCGATGTTGGTTCGATGGCCTGGTGTTGTCCGACCCAACACGACCAACACTCGTGACTTTGTTTCAACAGTCGATCTTTTTCCTACCTTTCTGGCGGCCACGAGCACGCCCAGCCCTGACGGACTCGACGGTCATTCATTCATTCCTCTCTTAAGAGGAGAAACACAAGCTGGGCGCGAGTTTGTTTTCACTCAGATTGACTCGAAAGCTGGAGGAGATGCCGTTCCAATGCGCTGTGTTCAAAATGGACACTATGGTTACATCTACAATCCGTTTAGTGATGGCAAGCATTGGTACCGCAACAATAATGAGGGGAAGACCATGGAGGCAATGAATGTCGCGGCGAAGACGGATGCCACGATTGCCGCCCGGATTGAGTTGTTTCGATATCGTGTTCCCGAAGAGTTGTATGACTTAAGGCAGGATCCAGATTGCCTTCACAATCTTATTGATCACACGGACCATCAATCGACGGTCGCATCACTTCAATCTCAATTGGTGTCTCATATGACACGAACGAATGATCCAATGTTGAAGGCTTTTCACAATAGAACGAATCGTGCCGTCGTTGATCAGGTGTTGTTGGAAACGTACGGGCCGATGAAAGGCTCCCAAAAGGATAGGAAAAACAAAGACAAGACCAGGAAGACCAGGAAGAATTAGAACCATTATTCGAAAATTGAAGTGTAAACGTGTCGTACCGAAACTTATCTTTCACCATCGTGCTTTTTGCGATGATGCTTCCCGCTGTGAAAGCGGAGGAGGCATTGTCTTTCAATCGCGATATTCGGCCGATTCTTTCCGATAAATGTTTTCAATGTCATGGGCCAGATGAAAAGGCTCGAGAGTCTGGTGTTCGACTCGATACCAGGGAGGGTGCTCTGGCTGAGCATTCAATTGTGCCCGGGAACATCGAGGCCAGTGCGCTTTATCGACGCATAAACTCTGACAATAATGACGAGTTGATGCCGCCACCCGAATCAAACAAGCACCTCAATGGTGCTGAGAGGAAGTTGATTGAGCGTTGGATTAAGGAGGGCGCTGTCTATGAAGACCACTGGGCCTATTTGCCGGTGCAGTCTGTATCAGCAGAGTCTTCGATTGATGATCTTGTTTCCCAGCGACTTTCCACTGAAGGGCTGAGCCGATCGAAGCCGGCCGATTCGATCACGTTACTGCGCCGATTGCATTTCGATATCACGGGGATTCCACCAAACCGGGAAGAAGCGGTCCGTTTCGATACAACAGATCTGGAGCGTTATGTAGACGGACTTCTTGCCTCTCCTCATTTTGGAGAACGCATGGCAATTGAATGGCTTGATGCCGTTCGTTACGCCGACAGCGTTGGGTATCACGGGGATCAGTTGATCGAAGTCTCAGCGTACCGCGACTGGGTCATCAATGCCTTCAATGCCAACATGCCGTTTGATCAATTTACGATTGAACAGATTGCAGGAGATCTGCTACCAGACGCGTCACTGCAGCAAAAAGTAGCGGCAGTCTATAACAGGCTTGGACAGACGAGTTCAGAAGGTGGAATTCAAGATGCTGAGTATCTTGCAAAGTATCAGGCGGAACGTGTTCGAACCACGTCGACGACATGGATGGGTGCAACCCTTGCATGCGCTGAGTGCCACGATCATAAATTTGACCCGTATACGACGAAGGATTTTTATCAGTTCGCGGCCTTCTTTGCGGACATTCTCGAGAAGGGTGCTTGGAACAACGATGGGAGTTTCCAGGAAGATGTGACACCCTTTTATGAGCAGGGTTACAAGAACGGACAGCGTGGCCCCACGCTCCTGGTTCCAAGCCAGGAAGACCAGGACCAGTTGAAGGAATTGAGGAAGACGTTAGCAACGCAAAAAGCGCAGTTGCAGGTAACGACGCCAGCATTGGTCGCGGGAGCAGACCAGTGGGTGAACGATCAACGTGCTGTGATGTCCAAAGAGGGGCCGGTTGATTATGTCATTCTCAGTGAACGTGGTGAGACAAAGAATATTGAGACGAAAGGATGGAATTTTATAGGGCCCGATAAGGGTAAGGTTTTTGATGGTCGCGTGTCACGTCTCCAGGAGGCGAAAGGT
>CACORA010000062.1 GCA_902629495.1 Planctomycetaceae bacterium | reverse complement strand
TCGTTGTGAACGCAAAGACAAAAGCAGTGTCGCGATGAATCCATGCGTTGCCTATCGCTGTGTAGCGTTATCGAGATTTTTGAGTTTGATATTCCTGAGCCAGACGGCATGGCCATGATCCTGAAATGCAAACCCGCCATATGTTGAGCGTTCTCCTGCTTTGCCTTCACTCAGGTCAGCTTCTGTCACAATCGTTCCGTTGATTGCAACAGTTATGTGGTTGCCCACACACTTAATATCCATATGATTCCATGCTGGACTTGGGTTGGATACATCCTTTGTTGGTGCATGGCCTGGGATAATACCGCCTGCTGTGTGGTCGCCAAACTCAGGCTTGTTCCATTTACTATTTTCATAGAGCTGTACTTCTTTGTGCTTCCGTTCTTCCAGATTCTTAAGGTCAGGAATATGAAAATACAGGCCACTGTTTTCTGCAACACGCCAATCGAAGGCTATTTCAAAATCATTGAGCAGGACATCCTTGAGAATTAGATAGTTTTTGTAGTGCCTCCAGTGTTTATATTCCTGATTCGGCAGGTGAATAACACCATCATCGTGTAGTTCCCAGTGGCCGTCTGTCCTCCAATGCTCAGAGAGTGATTTTCCAATGAGTGGCTTCCACTCAGCGGCCTTTGTGGTACTGATCCACGAAAAAGAGGTGATGAGGCACACAAGTGTGCAGGCATAGTATTTCATAACGGTGCTTTCCTGATCGGTAATGAACGAATCCAATGGTATGTTGCCCATGAGTGCAGATCGGCGATTTTTTTGTACTTGAAGGAATCAAGCACCTCAACTCTCAACGATGTCTGACCATCTGGGGCGTTCCGCAGCAAGCATTATTGTACCGGTTGTGGCGACAGGCTATTGTCTTTAGCAATCACGTCAGAACAAGTAAATCCGTTGACTGGTGCCAAACGTGGTACAACAATGCTGCCGGACAATGGGTTCTGTCGATAGAGGTATACGCAGCAAGAAGGAATGCACGCAATGGCTTCAAAGATCAAGGTACACGGCCCCGTAGTTGAGCTTGATGGCGATGAAATGACCAGAATCATTTGGGAATTCATCAAACAGAAGTTGATTCTTCCATACCTTGACATTGAGCTTCGCTATTTTGATCTGTCTATTCAGAGTCGTGACGCGACAGACGATCAAATTACTATTGATGCAGCAAATGCCATCAAGGAGTGTGGGGTCGGTGTCAAATGTGCAACCATAACTCCTGATGAAGCACGTGTTGAAGAATTCGGCCTCAAGAAAATGTGGCGCAGTCCCAATGGGACCATCCGCAATATTCTTGGCGGCGTCATCTTTCGTGAACCGATCATTATTGAGAACGTCCCTCGTCTTGTGCCCGGATGGACCAAACCAATTGTTGTCGGACGACATGCTTTTGGTGACCAATATCGTGCTACGGATCTCAAAATACCAGGACCTGGCACCCTGACCCTGACGTATGCACCGTCTGACGGATCAGATCCAATGGAGATGGAGGTCTATGATTTCCCGTCATCTGGCGTAGCACTGGCAATGTACAACCGCGATGACTCAATACGAGACTTCGCGCGAGCGAGTTTCCGGTATGGCCTGGCTCGACAGTACCCCGTTTACCTGTCCACAAAAAATACGATTTTGAAAGCATACGACGGTCGATTTAAGGATTTATTCCAAGAAGTCTTCGACTCAGAGTTTAAAGATCAATTTGCGGAGAAGGGGATCACCTATGAGCATCGCCTAATCGATGACATGGTGGCATGTGCCATGAAATGGGATGGCGGGTATGTCTGGGCGTGCAAGAACTATGATGGAGATGTCCAAAGTGATATTGTTGCCCAGGGTTTTGGATCACTTGGCCTAATGACAAGTGTCCTCATGACGCCTGACGGCAAAACGGTCGAAGCTGAAGCCGCTCATGGGACTGTGACCCGTCACTTTCGACAACATCAACAGGGAAACCAAACAAGCACAAATCCTATTGCATCGATTTTCGCATGGACGCGAGGACTTGCTCATCGAGGAAAACTCGACAATACCCCAGATGTAGTTGCTTTTGCAGAATCACTGGAAAATGTGTGTATCAAGACAGTGGAGTCTGGAAAGATGACGAAAGACTTAGCCTTACTTGTTGGAAAAGGACAACCACATCTCAACACAGAAGATTTCCTTGCAGCAATTGACTCAGGCCTTCAACACGTTTTGAGAAGCTAGGCGATTATTGGCCTGAGAGTGTGCGATTGAAAAACGCTTCAGTGGCTGGATACGTTTTGTCACTTGCCTGCGTAAACACTCCATGGCGAGCATCCTCAACACGAATATATGTCACATCGTCGTTCACTTCCTTGAGAGCATCCACAAAACAATCACCCTGATAGATCGGAACAGTTGTATCGGCTGTTCCATGAATGACAAGGAACGGGATGCCTTTCCGGACATGGGTGATCGGCGAGACCCTCTCAATCATTTTTAGAGCATCGGCTGCGGACAGTTCTGGGAAGAACCGGGCGGCTCGTTCGCCTTGCGTTGGTGACGTACCATCCCAATTCAGAAAGTTTGTTGGTGTCGCACAGCAGACGACTGACTGCACAGCGCTGGAGACATCGCTGTAGGAACCGTCTCCCTCAAGACCTGCGTCTCGACCTGCCAAACCGAGCATGGCAACAAGGTGTGCTCCTGCAGAGATACCAAATGCTCCAATCCGATCTGGATCCAACGAATAGGTGTCCGCATGAGCACGAAGCCACCGAACAGCGTTTTTACAATCCTCAATACATGCCCGAAATGGAGCTTCATCTAAAAGTCGATAATTCACAGAGATACAGACATACCCTTTTTCCGCATAACTCACGGGAAGACTTCGCCAAACACCAGTGGCTTTGTCGCCAGTTCGCCATCCACCACCGTGTATAAAGACTATTCCAGGACGTTTTATCGTCGACGGAGCAGCAGGATACAGAATATCAATCTTCCATTTATCACTTGAACCCTCTCGGTAAGGGATGTTCTCTTCCATGCGAACGGAATCTGGAATGGAAACTTGATTTCTTTGGCCTCCCTGCCGTCTGTTTGAAGCAGCCGAGGACAATCGTTTTACTAGCGCATCGATTTCCTTTTCATCTAACTGACCATCATTATTTGTATCAACACGGGAGTAATTTTTGAGCAGCAGGTTCTTTGCTTCTTCTTTCTGAATAAGCCCATCGCCATTACTATCAAATCGATCAATGAACGATTGCGTTGTCATCTGCTGCGAAAAGCATACCTCTTCAAATGAGATGGCGCATATGAAGACCACACATAAAGATACTACGTTCTTACTCACGATACATCCTTTAGTTAACTGTTGACGTATTTTGAACATTATTTTTCTCATCAGTTGCACTTGATTGAAGAAGTCGGACCATCGCCTGCCCCATGGCCTCGCCAACATTCATATATGTTTCCGCATGTTTATTATAATGGCTACCGGAACTTCCTCCTTTTGATAACGGATAGCTGTATATGGAGGCAACATTCCCGTCAAACTCTGGATATTTTCCAGACGCTCCATCAACGGCAAGCATTGCATTCAGAATTTTTCCTCCACCTGTAGCATCTCCTTTCTTTGTCTGTCCAAGCGAAGCGCACACAAATTTAGCGTCAGGCGAATGGAATTCCTTGCGTAACGTCCTGATAAGGTGCACAAGATTCTGCTCATACCGACTTGACAGGGCTTCACTACGGCTGTCTCGGTCACCCTGCCACCAGAAAAAACCCGCTACCTCAAAAGGAGACTCTCCGAGATGGGATGGAGCATGAGGCATATATGTAGCAAAGTTACTGAGTACTTCCTTCGCTCGCTGGACATCGCCATCATATTGCATCCCAGCGTACCATTGTATCGGCTCAGGAACTGTTCCCTTCAACCATCGTTGTGGTGAACCCTTATACCCTGGATGCACCCACGTCTGTCCTTGCTTATCCGTGAATTCAAAGCCTTCACTTCCTGGTGGTAGAAGATCCCAACCCAAGGCCCTGTTTCCAATACAACTCTTGAGGAGTAACACTGGCGCATCATCAATGAAACCACCCAAGCAGCAACCAATACCAACTTCGGGACCGATCGACCGGCCAGTGACAGACAGCCACTCATTTTTCAAAATCTTTCCATCAGCCAAACCACTCCCCTGAATGTGGACATTTCGCACATCGTGTCGTTCGCGCCATTGCAATGGCTGGGACTCATCCTTGAGGTATGGATAAAGTTTTTTATGCTTGACCGCATACTCAAGGGAACCGTCCTCATCACCTGATATCTTTCCAAATCCAAGCATGTTGGATTGCCCCATCAGGATAAAAACCTGTACAGGCCGTGCGCCCTTGGCGCCATTGTTATCGTCTGTAGCTGACGGAACATCCGACTCAGCTGCAGCATACCCACATGAAAATGACAGGATCAGCATGAGCGACGTCAAGCGAGCGTGTGATTTCATCATTGTCTCCTCTTCTTTTTTATATCGTACATCGGTTCCGATCTCCCCCGTGTGTTGATAACGCGACAGGGGCATCCGCCACCAGTGCCTGCAGGAAAACGATATCCTATCTGATTATTTTCTGCATGGGTCATCTACACTCCTCATCTGCTCAATACTCGACCCGGAAAAATTATCATTTTATACTTCCATATAAGGGTTGAAAGGATCTACATACCATGGCGACCGTTGCTCGTATACTGGTGTATGGATTTGGGCCGTACAAGCAGTACAGAACAAACATTACTGAGACGACACTGCGAAATATCAGGCTCCCAAAAAACACCACAGTACATATCTTCGATGTCCGTTTTGCGCGTCAGATGTTCATCGATGTATTTGATCAGATACAACCCACTATTATCATTGGACTCGGCCAGCACCCTCGTGCAAGAAAATTACGGATAGAACGAAAAACATTTCCACGGGGTGATCCTAAGAAATCACTCACCACAACACTCAAACTGCCGAACACGAGCGATACAACAATCGCGTACAATCCGGGCGATTATGTATGTAACTTTTCAATGTGGCATACACGGGCATGGTGCCAAAAACACAATGCCCGCTCTGGCTTCCTTCACATCCCAAAAAATTATTCACAAGACCGTCTGAAGCGCTACCTTCGATACGCGTGCACATGGTGTGAATCGAGGTATCAGAAAACGTTATGACACAATGAACGTGAAGTGATCTGGCGGAATGGATCATCTATGAGGAAAGACTCAACACATACCCACTTGTACACTCTCGCACGCATCAAGACGGCATTCCTAACGCAAGAGAATCATAAAATACCTACATACTGAGAAACACTTTACGATATACGCGTTGAAAAGCGTACTCCCGCATAACCACCATTCACGGTAAACTTACGTGTGAAATACTTGAAAGCGGAGAGCCTTCAGGGAGTCACCATGTTTGAGTTTCATAGTCCAACAACAAAAGCTTTTCTCTGCGGATCAG
>CACORA010000061.1 GCA_902629495.1 Planctomycetaceae bacterium | reverse complement strand
GAGCCTTGAAGAACCTCAAAGCTATGGTCACGAACTAGTCTTGATACTCGCGGTTACGTGAACAACAAAAGGGCGGCGTCGTTTGGCGTCGCCCTTTTTATTTTATGTTGTTGCTTCGCAGCCTCGTTTGCAACGCACTATCTTCTTGGTTGTGTGCTTGACCATATCCCATCCAAAGAAATCAACATGACTTCAGACAGCAGCGATGATGGCTGAGGTGCAGATCCTCCTAAAATAAAGTGGACAGGGCGAGAATCGAACTCGCGACACACGGATTTTCAGTCCGTTGCTCTACCAACTGAGCTACCTGTCCAAGGAGAATAGTATTGTTGAGTCAGCGGATGGCCTGTCAACGCTCATCCGTCAGTAGCGGAAATCACGTTAGGACTGAGGCTCTCCTTTCGAACAAACTGTCCATACGAATAGCAACAGAAAAACAAAAAGAAATGTGATGGCTCCAAAAACTAGTGCACTCTTTCCCTCACCAGAAACGAACCACTGAGCGATTCCTACTGGGACTGTCACCAAGATTCCACCAAAAAAGGACACGAGCACTGTCTGGAATAACCAAAAGAAAAACTGCTTCACGTTCGGGCTGTTCTCTGATTGTTGGGTTGTTAGGCCGATTGAAAAAGCAGTCGATTCGTCCCCAACTCCTTGAGATGTTTCACTCGGGTCGCGCACTTCAAGATTCGACTCACCCTCAGCACCCAAGCCACTAACTGCTGAAGGACGATGAGATGAATCCATCTGCTCCCTGGTAGGTGGCTTGGCTTGACCTGAACGGGAACGTAAGGGAATCCATTCCTCCAGACACCATAGTTTCAAAGAATCGATCACTGCCTGTGCCGAACTCATTCGTTTCTTGAAAGAAGGGTGCATCATCGATTCAACGGTCTCTGCAACTCTGGCATCCAGAGATGGAAGAATGTGTTGCAATGGTACGGGGGGGACACGCAGGTGACGATCTTGCTTTTCTTTCCGTGAACTCCCAGGAAACGGTTGCCGACCTGAGAGAAGATAGTAGAGCGTGCAGCCCAACCCATAGATATCAGTTGCTGGCCCGACGTTCTGAGGAGCTCGGATCTGCTCAGGAGACATATATCCTGGCGTTCCTAATCGTCTTGCAGGATTCATTGATTCTGGATCAAACATGGCGCCAGCTAACCCAAGATCCAATATGAGGATTCTCCCGTCAGGCGTCACGAGAATATTACTTGGTTTGACATCTCGGTGAACAAATCCACGTGAATGGGCATATGCTAGTCCCTGAGCTGCTTGAACCGTCACCGTCACTGCTTGATTCTGCTCCAGAGCACCGTACTTTGTGACTTGCTTTCGCAAATCAATTCCTTGCATGTACTCGGTCACAAGGTAATACACATTTCCGTCATAACCAGCATCAAGGGCTCGAATAATGTTGTCATGATCCAGTTTGGCCAGTAATTCGATTTCCCTCTGAAATGCTGCCTCTGTACGAGGATTGGCTTTCGAGAGCGGCAGAACCTTTACGGCAACGGTTCGCTTCATCAGCACATGCTCGGCCTTGAACACTTGCCCCATTCCGCCTCGACCAATCTCACTGAGCATACGATACTGACCAAGGGTAAACCGAGTGTGTCCTGCAAGAATCTCACGGGCCTGGAATTTTGTAAGGATTTTTTTCCGAACACATTCAAGTGCTAAAGCTTTGTCCCAAGATCGCTGGTCGACCGCTTTTTCTTCGATGGTCGAACGAACGCGCTGCTCAACAGCATCAATCTGCTGGGAATCAACTAAGCCACTCGCCAAAGCAGTTTCCCGAAAACGCAGAGTCTGACGAGAGGGTGCCTCAGCACTCGATAGCGGATTGCGTTGGGGCACCATCGAACAAAAGACCTCATACAGACATTAGAAGGCGACAAGAAACATAACTAGAATAGTGCTGGGAAATGGTTTTTCCAATTGCCCGGCAATGGATCCTCAAAACACATTTCCTGACCTGTATGCGGATGTTTACACTCAAGTAAAGCACTATGAAGAGCAATTCCTGGGGAAAAAGGTAAACGTGAGCCATACATACGATCTCCAACGATTGGACAACCACGATGAGCAAGTTGTGTCCGAAGCTGGTGCCTTCTGCCAGATGATGGATTGAGTTCGATAAGGCAAACTTCTGCTGCCCTTTTGATGACTCGACACCTAACATGTGCATGCTGTTGTTTTGATGTTGCCTGTTTGCCGGGATCAGTCGGTCGACCAACCTCATCATACCAGTCCACCCATTTGCCGAGTGGTGCTGGAAAGCGACCTGCGCAAACGGCACGGTACTGTTTTTTTACCGATCGTTCACGAAACTGTTTGGAAAGGCCGGCCGCTGAAGCTTTTGTTTTCGCCATCACAACCACTCCAGAAACGAGCGCATCGAGGCGACTGACCACACCAACAAAAGCTGCTGCCGGCAAATACCTCTGGACCAACGTAAATAAACTATCCGTTCCTTTTGGAGCGTTTGCCGTTGGTAACCCTGGAGGCTTCACCATAGCCAGCACATAATCATCTTCGAATAGAATGGTGAACGGAAAAACCGTCTGCTTCCTTCGATTTTTTATTAAATGAATGTGATCCATGATGTCAGAGTTACCTGAATGTATCGTCCTTGCAAGCCAATCCCCCAGAAGACTCGCTTTGGCGAAAGAAGCTGGCTGGAAAGTAACTGTTGTCCCACCTCCAGAGTCTGCCGAGGCAAACGCTGATAGCCGAGGGATTAATGAGTCCCTTGGGGAATATGTTTGCAGGCTGGCACAGGTAAAAGCCGAATCTGTCCGAGCACACGGATGCACAGGAACCATTCTTGCCTGTGACACATTAAGCGAAGTCGATGGACAAGCCCTTGGAAAAGCAGCAAACGAAACGGAAGCTCGTGAAATTCTCCTCACGTTATCGGGACGTATTCATCGAGTTCAAACTGGCGTCTGCATTTGGCGAACCCCAGAATCAGATTCACCTCTACTGGGGAATGCAGAAAGTATTCTCTCCATGGGTACGCTTACCGATGATTTTCTTGACTGGTATCTAGCCAGCGGGATGTGGAAAGGCAAAGCAGGAGCATGCGGCTTCCAGGACGACCGCCTTCCCCTACGTCTTCTTTCAGGGAGCTCATCGAACGTTGTAGGGCTCCCTATTGAGCTCATTGAAACAATGCTCCTCAAAACACAGCAACCCGTGCGGCGCTCATAGCTGCCACACGGGTCGTGGTTATAAAAATCCGGCAATACCTACTCTCGCGCTTGTGGCACTACCATCGGCTCTAGAAGCTTAACTGCCGTGTTCGGGATGGGAACGGGTGTGGCCTTCCAGATATGGTCACCGGAAAATTCATTCTCGCTGCTTAGGCAGCGAGTTTTTGTCGTGGTAGTCGGCATGCATCGATCCTCTGCTTGAGGTTCGAAAGCACTCGATACGAGTGGTCAAGCGTTCGTCCGTTAGTACCGGTTAGCTAAGTGCATTACTGCACGTACACGCCCGGCCTATCAACCTGATCGTCTTTCAGGGGACTTTCGGGTAAAAACCCTACGAAACCTAATCTCGGGGCGGGCTTCACGCTTATATGCTTTCAGCGTTTATCCTTTCCGTTCTTAGCTATCCAGCCGTGCCGCTAGCGCGACAACTGGAACACCAGAGGAACGTCCTTCCAAATCCTCTCGTACTAAAGAAGAATCCCCTCAAGTTTCGTGCGCCCACAGCAGATAGGGACCGACCTGTCTCACGACGGTCTGAACCCAGCTCACGTACCACTTTCATTGGCGAACAGCCAAACCCTTGGGAGCTTCTCCACCCCCAGGATGTGATGAGCCGACATCGAGGTGCCAAACCGCTTCGCCGCTATGGACGCTCGGAAGCGATAAGCCTGTTATCCCCGGAGTACCTTTTATCTGATGAGCGATGGCCCTTCCATTCGGGACCACCGGATCACTAAGTCCTACTTTCGTATCTGCTCGACGTATGAGTCTCGCAGTCAAGCACCCTTCTACCTTTACGCTCGATGCCTGATTGCCAACCAGGCTGAGGGTACCTTTGAACTCCTCCGTTACTCTTTTGGAGGAGACCGCCCCAGTCAAACTGCCCAACTGAAACTGTCCGCTGCCCGGATTCACGGGAATCAGCGTTAGAACTCAAACGAATCCAGGGTGGTATTTCACCATTGGCTCCACAATGGCTAACGCCACTGCTTCAAAGCCTCCCACCTATCCTACACAGAACACGTCCAAGACCAATATCAGCCTACAGTAAAGGTTCACGGGGTCTTTCCGTCACACTGCGGGTACGTGGCATCTTCACCACGGCTACAATTTCACCGGGTCACTGGTTGAGACAGTGCATCAGTCGTTACGCCTTTCATGCAGGTCGGAACTTACCCGACAAGGAACTTCGCTACCTTAGGACCGTCATAGTTACGGCCGCCGTTTACTGGGGCTTCGGTCGCGGGCTTTGCCTTGCGGCGAACCCTCTTCCTTAACCTACCAGCACCGGGCAGGCGTCAGACTCTATACATCCTCTTGCGAGTTAGCAGAGTCCTGTGTTTTTGATAAACAGTCGCTGATGCCGATTTACTGTGACCCCCCACAGCGTGAACCACAGGGGGCACCCCTTATCGCGAACTTACGGGGCCATTTTGCAGAGTTCCTTAACCAGTGTTCTCCCGAGCGCCTAGGACTTCTCGTCCCGCCTACCTGTGTCAGTTTTAGTACGGTCATATACCTTCAACCCTAGAAGCTTTTCTTGGACGTCCTTCAGATGACTATCGAAACATAAGCGTCTTTGTCCGATGCTTTGGGATGTCGCTGCGGATTTGCCTACAGCTACCCTCCACACCGGCGAGGGACATTTCTATCCGTCCCCTCACCCTTCAGACGCCGTCCCTCCATCGGTCCAGCATATGGCGCAGGAATGTTGACCTGCTGTCCATCGTCTACGCCTTTCGGCCTCGACTAAGGTACCGGCTAACCCTGGGCGGATTTCCCTTCCCCAGGAAACCTTAGGCTTTCGGCGAGCAGGATTCTCACCTGCTTTATCGTTACTCATTCCGGCATAATCACCTGTACGCCCCGACATCGCTCCTTACGGTGCGACTTGTATCTGACGTACAGCGCTCTCCTACCAACACGCAAGCGTGTTCCACTGCTTCGGTGCAGAACTTACTCCCGTTCATTATCGGCGCAAAATTGCTCGACCAGTAAGCTGTTACGCACTTTTTAAATGGTGGCTGCTTCTAAGCCAACATCCTGGCTGTCTTTGCAACTTCACTTCCTTAGTGACTGAGTTCTGCTTAGGGACCTTAGCAGGTGGTCTGGGTTGTTTCCCTTTCGACCGCGAAGCTTATCCCTCGCGGACTGACTCCCAGGATACGGACAATGGTATTCGGAGTTTGGTTCGGTGAGGTACCCGGGAAGGGCCCCCATCCAATTCAGTCTCTCTACCCCCACTGCCTATTACCTGAGGCTAGCCCTAAAGCTATTTCGGAGAGAACGAGCTATCTCTGCGCTTGATTAGACTTTCACTCCTCCCCACAAGTCATCCCCTCGGTTTTCAACCCAAGTGGGTTCGGTCCTCCACGCGGTTTGACCCGCGGTTCAACCTGCTCATGGGTAGTTCG
>CACORA010000060.1 GCA_902629495.1 Planctomycetaceae bacterium | reverse complement strand
AAGAAGGACTTGATAAGGTTTTCCAGACCGCTGGCTTCGAATGGCGTGAAGCTGGCTGCAGCATGTGCCTTGGTATGAATCCAGATATCCTCACTCCCGGCCAACGGTGTGCCTCAACCAGCAATCGAAATTTTGAAGGTCGACAAGGCAAGGGAGGCCGTACACACTTGGTTTCTCCAGCCATGGCTGCTGCTGCCGCCGTCATTGGGCATTTTGTTGATGTTCGTGAATGGAATTACAAGTAACGTATAAAACGGAATCAAAACCATAGTTTGGAAAAGATGAAGTATTTCCGAAACTCGGGACACCTCCATGGAACCTCTTAGAACTCATACTGGCATTGTTGCTTCTCTTGACAGAGCAAATGTCGATACCGATCAGATCATTCCCAAACAGTTCCTTAAGCGGATTGAGCGAACAGGATTTGGTCAGTATCTTTTTTTTGATTGGCGATTTCTCGCCGATGGATCTCTTGATCCTGATTTTGAACTTAATCAACCTATCTGTAAGGGTGCTTCTATTTTGCTTGCACGACGCAACTTTGGCTGCGGCTCCAGCCGTGAGCATGCCCCATGGGCACTGGCAGATTATGGATTCCGTGTAGTGATCGCACCTTCGTTTGCTGATATTTTTTATTCGAATTGTTTTCAAAACGGCATGCTACCTATTCAACTCTCAGAAGATGATGTCGATGCACTTTTTCAACATACAAAGGAAGCAGAAAAAAATGCAGTGCAATACCAACTCGACATCGACGTTTCGTCTTGTACGATTGGTGATCAACATGAATTTCAGCGCACCTTCACGATAGACCCTTTTCACAAACGCTGCCTCTTAGAAGGACTTGATAATATCGGCCTGTCTCTTCAGCAAGCACATGAGATTGATGCATGGGAGAGTCGTCATGGCATCGCTCCCATAAATACTGATCACTAACAAACAGAGGGAGTTGCACGCGTTCATGGGAGAAAGCCGACGTCAGAAAATTGAATTGTTACTGCGTGAATCACCAGATGATATCTTCCTAAGGTACAGCCTTGCTCTCGAATTAGAGAATGAGGGTGACTGGGAAACAGGAATCGATATCCTTCAGGATCTCGCCCGCGGCACACCTCCCTATGTTCCGGCCTATCACATGGCAGGCCGTCACCTTGCAAAGCATGGAAGAATCCCTGAGGCTCGCACAGCGTTGCGTGAAGGGATTGATGAGGCTCGTCGCCAGGGTGAATCCCACGCCGCAGGTGAAATGTCTGAGTTTCTCTCCTCCTTGGGAGAATTAGGAGAAGGGTGACATTCATTAATGGCTGAAAACGATTAATTTTCTAGCCGCTTGTAAGAAGGCTCCAATGGTTTCTGAAGAGAACCATCGAGCAAAAATAAAACATCCACTCATTCGCAGCACGGAGGGGGTTCACCGGACTCAGAACCACGGGTGATCTCAAATCCGAGATCCTCAATCATTTTGTGATCTGCCTTAGGAAGCTGGCCTTTCGTCGTGAGGTAGTCGCCAACAAACATAGAATTGGCTGCATACAGACCAAGGGCTTGGAGACTGCCAAGATGGATTTCCCGGCCTCCAGCAATCCTAATTTCAGACGAAGGATTGACAAATCGCATCATCGCTAGCCCACGAAGACAGTCGCGTGGACTCAAACGCCTAACATTTTCCAGAGGGGTACCTTCAATGGAATTCAAAAAATTAATTGGGATGGACTCAACACCAAGACTTCGAAGCTCAAAAGCCATTTCCATAAGATCTGTATGATTTTCTCCCATTCCCATAATGCCACCACTACATAATTCCAGCCCTGCTGAGCGGCATGCCGATAAGGTCGCAACGCGATCGGCATAGGTGTGAGTCGAACACACTTCACCGTAATATCGTTCACTTGTATTGAGGTTATGATTGACTTTATCAACACCAGCGTCTGCAAGTCGTTTCGCTTGGTGTGGCGTCAAAAGACCGAGACAGGCACAAATATTGAGGTTATGCTGCTCTTTAATCTGAGGAACAATTGAACAAACAAAGTCCATTTCACGCTCGGAAGGACCCCTTGCCGAAATAACGATACAGAAGGTCTTTGATTGCTGCTCTGCAGCATGTTTGGCAGCCTCGAGCAGTCTCGGACCAGACAAAAGATTATATTTTGGGATCTCCGCCTCTGAAACCTTTGACTGAGAACAATACCCACAATCTTCTGGGCAAAGACCACTCTTTGCATTCATGAGATAAAAAAGCTGTACCGTATTTCCAAAGTACTGACGACGAACGTCATACGCAGCAGATAATACGCTCAGCAGTTCGTCATCTGATGACTCAAGAACTGCCATTATTTCAGCGCGATCGGGAATATCACCAGCCAGAGACTGAGCTGCTAATGATTGCCAACGAGAAGGCAAAGAAACAGCCGGCGTCGAGCACGAGTCAACAGGTACAGAAGACATGATTTTCTCATTTATCAGGATGCAATCAAAAAATAAAATGTAAGCGATGAGCAGCATCCTGCCAAAGACAGTTCATATCTTCGCAAAAAACTCAATGATTGATCACAGTTCAAGCGGGAACGGACTGAGCAGTTCTAGACCCGATTTTGTCACAATATAGTCATTTTCAAGACGTATTCCGCATGATAATCCCGGGGCATACAGTGCTGGTTCAACCGCAATCACATCGCCAACTTCCAGCGTGTCGTCCCAATGAGGATTCAGGTGCGGTCCCTCATGCACAAAGAGACCAATGCCGTGTCCCAGATGACTTGACCAAGAACCAATCGCAGCTGAGTTAAGCCACTGCTGCACCTCATCATAAATGTCACGACATCGCACACCTGGTTGCCCCACTCGCTCCACGATGTCAAACGCTTGACACACGTGGTTCCAGGCTATGAGTTGGTCGTCCGTTGGATTCCCATCTACGGCAATGGTCCGAGCATTGTCAGCAAAATATCCTCTGTACGCAGGGCCAAGATCCAGTATGTACAGTTCTTCAGCGAGGCACCGGCGCTGCCGGGGTGGACCACCTCGCACACCGGCTGCATAGTCATTCCCTGTCCCCGTGAGCATTTCACCACACATAGAAACTGCAGCCGCCTGAAGCGCCGAAAAGACATCCAGTTCAACGACTCCTGGATGAATTATTTCTCTTGCCACTCGATACATTTCACCTGTGGCATCAATAGCCCGCTTCAGGAGTGCTATTTCATCCTTTTCTTTATGCCGACGCATTTCAAGAAGCTTACGATCAATATCAATGATCTCTGCATCAGAAAACAGATGCGTTAAGTGTACTGGACAGGTCGAAAACTCAACACCGACTCGTTTTATGGAAGGAACGCCAGCAAAATAATCTTTCAAAACATGAGCACTTGCCTCTCGCTGATCAGTACGCAGTGTTGATCTCCATTTAGCTGCATATGATCGCACATCATCCACAGCTTTTGCATCAACCACCTTATCAGGACAGATAAGGAGCGACTCTCCTGAAGCAAGAAGGGCAGCCACAGGAGAAAAACGAAAGTCCCACCGATACCCCGTGAGGTATTGTACATGTTCGGCAGACACCACAATAGTTGCATCGATTTTCAATGCGTTCATATGATCGAGAAGTCGACCTTGGCGCACCCGACACAAGTCTGGATCAAGCGTCACATTATTCATAATGACTTATTTCATCTGGGGTATGGATGAGGGATCAAATTCTGGATACCGAGGATTCATTTTCTTCAGTGTGTCGCGCAGCAATCGAGCAACCACAAGATCTCGGTACCATTTGCGATCGGCGGGCACAATATGCCAGGGAGCAACCGTCGTATTACATCGAGTTAAGGCATCGTTATATGCATCTTGAAACGCATCCCACCGCTCACGGTCTTCGATATCTCCTGGAACAAGCTTCCACTGTTTCTGAGGGTCCTGAAGGCGTGCTTCAAATCGCTGCCGTTGCTCATCCTTACTGATATGGAGAAAACATTTTAAGATTGTGAGCCCGCCCTTGGTGAGAAGCTTTTCAAAAGCATTGATTTGCTCATACCGTGCTTGCCAGACACTCTCTTCACAAAGCTTTCTAATTCGCACAACAAGAACATCCTCATAATGAGAACGGTTGAAAATGCCAATCCGTCCATGAGCAGGCATAGCCTTGTGCACACGCCATAGAAAATCATGTGATAATTCAAGTGAACTTGGTTCTTTGAAACTCACTACATCAAGGCATTGTGGCGATATGCCTCGAGCCAACATTCGGATGGTGCCGTCTTTTCCTGAAGCATCCATCCCTTGGAGCACAACTAAGACTGAGCGGTGCGATTCAGCATACAGCCGATAGGCGAGATTATCCAATTCCTTCAAGATCTGGCGGGTTTCATTTTTACCAATCTTTTTCTTAACTTCTGACTTATAGCTAGGGTCAAAATCTCTTAGTTGAATTTTTTTCCCCGGAGATAGAAAGAGTGGTTGATCCATCACGGCATCCTTTGAGTGGACCCGAATAATACCACATCTCTTATCGACTATCGTCCTGATTCGTAAAACGCGGCCCTTGAACTCACAACACGACTCCCACGCCGCTGTTGCCGTGGAGGACTGATCATACGTGACTCCAACATGTCAGCTACAAGTGATGGGTCAACGGATTCACCGGCAAGGCACTCAAACTCCTCTTCAAACTCGAGCAACTCTCGAATGGAAGCGACCGAAACAGTACGAATTGGACATTGATGAGTACCGGCTCGAAAAAAAGAACGAGTGGTTCGCGTTTGCCCTGACGTTGGACACAAGTCTATTGGAGTCTTCATACATCTCTCTTTTTGGGGCATGGACAGTTTCTCCCAACCATTTTGGGCATATCGCATGCCAAACAATGAAACGCCCACAAGAAAGACAAAAAAACTCCCTAAACGTTTTCTTCAGCCGATTTCGACGCTATTTTTTCCTACAGTTGGTACAACCGGCACTGTAGTGAAGATGGTTCGTTTGAAAAAACTTCACGGCGCATGGAAAAACTTGCAGCAATCGACGGGTATGCGACAGGTATCGGTCCTGTTGCGATCAGTCAGCACTTCGGTGATCTGGCAAAGCCGCGGCTCCCTGAGAACGAATCCGATCTCGGAGTTCTGCTGCCAACTCGTAGTTTTCCGAACGTACGGCCTCATCCAGTTGCTCCGTCAGTGTTGAACCAACTTCATAACGCTGACGAACATTTTCTCGCATTTCTTCTAGACGCATAACCAACTCATCATCCTCGTATTGGTCAACCGCGTCATATCTTTCAAACAGATCTCGAAACTGCTCAAGGCCTGAATTTATCTCAAGGATGGCCGCTTCTGCCCCATGCTCTTCCAACTCTGCTAACGATGTAGCCTGAACTCGATGAAAAAGCACGAACGGTCGGTACTGCTCGTGAGAGAGAGTCCAGTCATCATCTGATGAATACTCTCGTATAAAATCCATGAATGAGAGACTATGTTGAGCGTCTTGGGCTGCTCGACGGTATTCTCGCAAGGACAACCAACATAATCTGCGATGATAGAACTGGATAAATTCTCGATCTGCCTCAGCCCGCTGTTCCTGACCAAGTTGGAATGAATCTCCCTCACGAATCACTTCACCAACAAGATAATCATAGTAGGTCTCTGCACCATGAGGCTTATCTCCAT
>CACORA010000059.1 GCA_902629495.1 Planctomycetaceae bacterium | reverse complement strand
ACCCAGAATTATGGGCTGATATTCTTCTTGATAATGCCGTGAATACAGGAAAAGCCCTTTCGAAGGTCGCAGCGAACATTGAAAAAATATTAGCTGCGATCGAATCAGAAAACCGCCAACGACTTGTAAAACTATTGAATCGAGCAAAGGAGGCACGAGATGCTCTGGGAGGTTGATGTTCATCTCAAAGACACAACTCAGGACTACTTGGCACAGGACCTTATTCAAGGCGCAAAAGCTCTTGGAATCAACGCTTGTACCCACGCCTCCTCAGCTACTGGCTGGCTCATTGAAGGTGCATTTTCGCAAAAAGACATTGAAAAACTGGCTACCACTCTTCTCACTGATCCTATTACTGAATCATATCGGATAGCCAAAGTAGGAGACGCCTCGCTGCTCAAGGGACCGAATAACCTTCCTACGGTTGTTCATATTCTCCCACGCACAGGAGTCACGGATCCTGCCGCTCAGTCTGCGTGTGAGTCTCTCACTTTATTGGATCTACATCCAAAGGCAGTTCGAAGCATTAAGAAGTTTTGGATCCCAGACCTTGATGCATGCGATGCAAAGCGACTGGCATGGAAACTTCTTGCGAGCGAAGCCATACATGATGTTGTCATTGGGCCATTGTCACTCGACTCACTTGCTCGGGGTAGATCTTGGACTTTTTCTCAGCAAACCATTTGTCTCAATGGCTTGAATGATACTGACTTAGAAAAACTGAGTAGTGAGTGTTGCCTTGCACTCACAGCAAGTGAACTCCGAGCTGTACGTGAGCACTTCCAAAATCTTGGCCGCGAGCCATTTGAGATAGAACTTGAGACAATTGCTCAGACATGGAGCGAGCACTGTTGTCATAAAACGCTTGGAAGTCCTGTCGACCACATTCGTCCAGATGGCATAACAAAGTATGACAACTTACTGAAGGAAACAGTGTTTGCAGCAACGCAAAAAATCCGAAATAGTCTCGGGCCAAAAGACTGGTGCGTGAGCGTCTTTCGGGACAACTCAGGAGTTGTTCGATTTGATGGTGATCATGACATCTGTGTCAAAGTTGAAACACATAACCATCCCTCTGCTATCGAGCCTTACGGTGGTGCTGCAACCGGCCTTGGAGGTGTTATCCGTGATGTCCTCGGAACGGGCTTAGCGGCAAAACCTGTTGCCAATCTTGATGTGTTTTGTGTTGGTCCTTTAGACGACTCCGCATCAGAGATACCTCCTGGAGTAATTCATCCACAACGACTTCTTGAAGGCGTTGTCGCCGGTGTCCGTGACTATGGAAACCGAATGGGCATTCCAACCATTGCTGGCGGTGTTTTTTATGATTCAGGGTATACGTGCAACCCACTCGTATTTTGTGGAACGGTTGGTGTCATGCCTCGCAACACAGCTGATGGCTGTGTCAAACCGGGTGATCTTGTTGTCGTTGCAGGAGGAAGAACGGGCCGAGATGGCATTCATGGTGCGACATTCTCAAGCATTGAACTCTCGAGTTCGAGTGAAACTGAATCCGGAGGGTCGGTTCAGATTGGTCATGCCATTAATGAAAAACAACTATGTGACTTTGTGCTGACTGCAGCGGAGCACCGTCTCTTTAATGCCATTACTGATTGTGGGGCTGGAGGACTTTCCAGCGCTGTCGGTGAGATGGGTGCAGAACTTGGTGCTGAGATTTCGCTTGACCGGGTTCCGTTGAAATATGATGGTCTTTCAGCGACCGAAGTCTGGATTTCTGAAGCACAGGAACGGATGGTTCTTGCAGTCCCAGAGCACAACTGGGAAAAAATGTCCGCCCTTGCGCAATCCGAAGGTGTTGAAGCCACGGTTATCGGCACCTTTACAGGTCAAAGAAAACTGGTACTCAAATGGCATGAGCAAATAGCCGGCAACCTCGACTGCCATTTTCTTCATGACGGCAGACCGAAGCGCCGTTTGATTTCTCGTTATTCTCCTCCCCAACGCATCAAAACCGAGTGGCCTGATTCACTTCCTGACGTCATTCCATGCTTGCTCGGAATATTATCTGCCCCCGATGTTGCGAGTAAAGAATGGATTATTCGTCAATACGACCACGAAGTACAAGGATGTAGCGTCCTGAAGCCTCTGCTTGGACCGGGTGATGGTCCAGCAGACGGCACTGTTATTCGTGGAGTTCTTGGACGGGATCGGGGGATTGTGCTTGGAGTAGGCCTCAGGCATCGACTTGGTCCAGTGGATCCTTACCAGATGGCAGCAGGTGGTATTGTTGAGGCAATATCTAATGTTATTGCTGCTGGTGCTGATCCAAACAAAATAGCACTCCTTGATAACTTTTGTTGGGGCGACACTCGACGCGAGTCATCTCTTGGCACGCTTGTCGAGGCCTGTCGTGCGTGCCATGACATGGCAGTAGCCTTCAACACACCATTCGTGAGCGGTAAAGACAGTCTGAACAACGTCTTCTCATTTACTGATGAAGATGGACAGCATCATGAACTTTCTATTCCTCCTACGCTTCTTACAACAGCATTAGGGCAGGTTGATGATATCCGATCCACAATGTCACCTGACCTCAAAACAGCTGGAAACCGTATTGCAATTATTGGAATGACACGTGATGAACTCGCTGGCTCACAACTTGAATTGCTCTGTGGGCTCACTCAAGGAAGTTCTCCTCAGATCAATGTAGAGAGCTGTCAAGCAACATGGTCCGCCGTAGCCATGGCAATCCGATCCCATTGTATTGCGTCGTGTCATGATATCTCTGATGGTGGACTCTTAGCTGCTGTCGCAGAAATGGCGATTGGGGGTAAGACAGGCCTTCGTATTGATCTCAAAGCCATCCCCTCCGAAATAACCCCGGAAAGCCAAACGGGTGACCTCATACGTGCTTTTAGTGAAACTCCAGGGAGATTCATTTGTGAAGTGCCTACGTCATGCACTAAGCGATTTGAATCCATAGTCGGTAAACTCACATGGGCATGGATTGGTGAAGTGCTAGATAAACCACTTCTCGAAATACATGACATCGTCGGTCAAGATACTCATGTGTCTGTTGACACCCTATCCCAAGCCTGGCGACAACACTCCACTTAACTTCCTCATTGAATACTATCTCACATGCTCGCTCCTCGTGCTCTCATTCTTCGTGCTCCCGGAACAAACTGTGACTTTGAAACTGCTTATGCATTTGAACAGGCCGGTGCAATCACTCGGCGTGTTCATATTCGTGCTTTGACAGAAAAGCCCGAATTAGCCAATGACTTTCAGATATTCTGTATCCCAGGGGGCTTTTCCTATGGTGATGATATAGCCAGCGGCCGTATCCTCGCCATTGAACTGAAGCTTCGGCTTGGAGACACTCTACAAAAGTTTCGTGACAAGGGTGGGTTGATTCTTGGAATCTGCAACGGCTTTCAAGTATTGCTACAAACGGGTTTATTACTCAATGGTCAGGCAACCTTAGCTCACAACACATGTGGACATTTTGTTGATCAGTGGGTTCAATTAAAGTCCGCCCCAAACAAATGTGTTTTTCTCGAGGGCATTAAGAACTGTGAGTTTCCTATCGCTCATGCCGAAGGACGATTTGTAACGAATACCCAAAATGATCTACAAGCACTTGAGGCATCTGGACAATTGGTTCTGCGCTATGCGATTGATTCTACTGGAGCTTCAACAAATCCAAATGGCTCTATGGGTGATGTCGCTGGTGCCTGCGATGAGACCGGTCGAATTCTTGGCCTTATGCCGCATCCAGAACGGTTTATCGACGTCACACAACATCCAGCATGGATAGGCAGAATCGATCCCACTGCTGCTGGAGCCGGACTTGCACTCTTCAAGAATGCCGTGAAAGCAATGGCATAAATGCCCTGTCACGACATTGACAGATCCAATGAGCCTATCTACCCTCTGAAGGCTTTTTCCATTTTCGTAACAGTGGTTTCTGTCATGCTCCAAACGTATTGTGCAAACATACAACTTGGTTCGCGACGATTAATCAGATTTATATTCTTATTGGGTCTACTCCCAGTACTCATCGCTGGCTGCCGAACTGCCATTTTGTCTCACGACTTGCTTTCCGAGCCAGAACTCACTCTTTCCAAAAATACTTCAGATACGAAACCAGAACCAAAAACAATTCCATTTGAACTTATTTTTGTTCGATTTGGTGAACATGACTCCCAAATGACCTCGACATTGTGGGACTTTACAGATGAACAAATCATTCATGGCGATATACGGCAAAGGCTACAAGCCAATGGCTTGCGAGCAGGTGTTATCTCAGCAGCTCTTCCACCAGACTTGATGAAACGATTTATTCCACCGTTTGACCCTGCCTTGGACATGGTAACAACACAAGCTCTCGTCGAAGTTCCCCCTGTTGTACGACGAACACTTCGACTTCTTCCAGGACGTGAAAATGAGGTTGTATCCTCTAGCGGTAACGAGGAACTCATACTCCTAGAGAAGATTGATGGGGCAGTAAAAGGCGCAACATATTTAGATGCATGTGCAAACTTTGTCCTACGTGCATGGCCAGCTGCAAACGGAAAGGTACGGATACAAGTTTGCCCGATCATCAAACACGGACCAACAGAACGAAAATGGGTTGGCGATGAAGGAGTGTTCCGGCTTGAGGCTGGCCAAAAACAACATGATTTAGATCACTTAACGTTTGAAACAACTCTGTCACCAGAATCAATGCTCTTAATAAGTTGTAGCGGTGATGAGTCCTCAACCGTCGGTGATGTTTTTTTTCGTGATGATATAAGCAGTGCCGGCGTACGACTGATCGCGATACGACCTCTGAAACGCGTGTCTGATCCATTCTTCACAAAGAATGAATAAAAGCCGTTATGGAGTCAAACTTTGTTGTTTTGACCCATTTTTAATTTTCAGGCTTTCGTTAGCAATCTTTGCTAAGGAAAACGGAACTGAAAAGGCAGATGTCATCAAAAACAGGATCCGATGAATGTCAAACTACGAAGTTTTGGCAAGACGGTCATGCCGACTCCGATTGGTATCGTCTGCGATGGCTAAATGTGCCGAATACACCGGCATTGATCCGGAGTCTGCTATGTCGAAAAAAAACCCTTCTGAGTCTCAACGTCCGCGAGCAATAACTGTATTTGCTGCAGCGTTTGCTGCCGGAGCAGTTGCTGCTGTCGGTATTAATCGAACTCTTGATGTTCATCTTGCCCAGGCGAAGCCTCAGGTTGAATGTGAACCAATTTTTGTTGCATTGCGCGATTTATCCCAAGGATCGCCAGTCACGGTATTTGATGTTGCCTTACAGGAATGGCCGAAGGCCATGATGCCAAGCACTGCGCTTCGTGCAAATGATCGCTTTGATGGCATGTTGATGAAACATCCAATACGAGAAGGGCAACCCCTTCTTTCTGGACAGCTTGTAGAAGGTGCCGCTGTTGCTCAATCAGATGAGAAAAACATGCCGCTCGAGACATATGAGGCACCAGTTTTTCAGCCTGCTTCAGCAACCCACACAGATACCAATCTTTGGGTAGCTAACTCATCTATTCCGTCAACAGACGTTAGTGAGAAACAAAATACTCCACCACTGGCTTCGAACATAAATCAAACCGTGGGTATTGAGCACCAAGAAATATCAGAGTCGAACGTGATAGATGATTCATCGCTAACAGAAGTTTCTTCTGATTCAATCACATCAGATAGCCCACTTATTGAACAGGCAGACCCTGTTGCACATAAAGTGGATCCAGAACCAGCGGGTATCTCTACTCCTAACAGCCAAGGCATTGCTAGCAACCCGGAAGAAAGCGTACCAACGGAAGCTCTTCTCAGTACCTCGGATCCTGAACCTGAAC
>CACORA010000058.1 GCA_902629495.1 Planctomycetaceae bacterium | reverse complement strand
AGTGAACCAAATACATAGAACGCATAAGATCGACAAGTTGATCAATCATCCAAGGCAATGTGAGAAGAAGTACAAATGCCATGGCCAATAGCCGCGGAACAAGTCCCACCAGTGGCTCATGTACTGATACAGCTGCCTGAAGAATACCAACACAGGTTGCGACCAAGAAACCTATAATAAGTGTTGGAGTGACGGCAAAAAGCCCAGCAAGCATTGCTTGACGCACAACCTCCACAAGATCGGGCTGCATGACATTGTTGCTCCTGTTGAACCATGAAAAACTAGGATGCCATTGGCCAAATACTGTCAAGAAGTGACTGCACAACCAAAGACCATCCATCAGCCATCACAAATACCAAAAGTTTAAATGGAAGCGATACTACTGTCGGAGGAAGCATAACAAGCCCCGTCGATACAACGAGTGTCGCAACGAGCACATCAAGGACGAGAAATGGAAGTAGCATTCGAAAACCAATCGTGAAGGCTACTTCCAATTCACTCACAAGAAATGCTGGAAGAAGGGTCTCAAGGGGAATTTCATCGTATGTTGCTGGCGCTTGAGAAGCAGTTGGATGCCGCTGTAGAAACAAGAGCATCGTCTCACGATTCCCAGCCTGCTCAATTTGTGCTGCCATCCAACGACGGATAGGCATGGAGCCTCGATCATAGGCAGACTGAAGCGTTATCGTGCCGTCCTGATATGGCTTCACCCCATCTCGGTAGGCTGCAGACCAAACAGGCCACATCACCATTGCTGAAAGAAATAGTGCCAAAGAGGTAACAATCTGGTTCGATGGCAATTGTACGGTGCCAAGTCCTTGACGAATAAGAGCAAGTACGACTGACATTCGCACGAAACATGTCGTCATCAAAAGGACTGCGGGCGCCAAGCTCACAACACCGAACATAAGTGCTGCAGACAATACTGTATCGAGCGAACGGGTCCCAACCACAAGATTGACGAGCCCCTCAAGAGACGTTTGCTCTTTAACTGTATTTGTTGAACCAAGATCTGGGGGGGTACTTTCTGCTTGCTCAGCAGCTGGCACTGACTCGACTGCCACCACCACTGACTCACCCGCCGATGTTCCAGTATCATCAGCCCAAGCAGCTGAAGACATCAACATTGCCACCCCCATCAGTAAGGCAGCTGCTGAAGACGTTTGTGAGCGAGTGCGAAGAGGAGCAGGCTTTCCTCCTTTGCAGGCCTGGACGATACAAGCCGTAGCCTCCACATCAGCTATTTCTGAGAGTGTTTTACATCCTGCTGATGAAACACTGACGAGAAGCGTCTTCGGCCCAAAACGAATCACTCTCACTGGATGGGAACTTCCAATAGAGCCAGAACCCAACACTTCAAACACATCCGGAGGCAACGAAGAAACCTTTGGGACACTAAAGCGGCGCAACGCAAACAGTCCACCGGCCGCAACCAATAACACCGCCAAGATTCGCCAGTCAAGCAGAAGACCGGGAGACCTCAACTGCGGCTCGATCTGCTGAGGCGTGAGTACGGCGGGCTCACCTCCTGCAGCATCTGTGAGTGGTACGGCAGGGAGCTCAACGAGAGGCTCTCCTACAACTGTCTCTGAACAGCACACCAGGGCGACATACAACACCCATGTGAAATATTTTTTATGCAGCATCATGCCGCCACTCGGTCTAATGAATTATGATCAATCTGATTCCCCTGATTGCCTTGCACTCGTGAGGATCCCAGATATGACCAATCAATGGAGGGATGCCCTACCTGTCTTCTCCGAGAACCAGCTAAAGAGAGCCATGCTGCCACGAGACCAACAACCACACTCAATCCCGCAAGCCACTCCTCTCGAGATATTTTCTGTGTGCCGTTGAGTTTTTGAATAAAGGTATTAATTATGCCCTTTGATGATTCTTCATTCGATGAATGTATCGAATTGACCGAATCAATATCCGAATCAGAAGCAACTGTCGGTCGCAAGACTGATCGTCGCATTCCACCTGATTCAGCAAATGTTGTAATGACGATCTCTTGATCCTCATCCCGCACTGTAGACGGCATTAAAGGAAGGACATGATTACGAATTTTTTCGATCTGTTGATCAAAATCAACGCTGTTCACTTCACTTTTGACGAAGTATCGCTCCGGAATAGCGATAGCAACATGAACAGAAGCAATAGGATCAATCACCTGCGGAAGGGGGTCCGGCGTGGATGGTGGCGGCTGAACCACAGCAGGCAGATTGGCGGCAGCCGCAGGCTGCTGCGTTTCGATAAATGCATCAAATGATACTGACTCTACAGGGACGTTGGCCCGTTCAGCTGGTTGAGTTTCTGATGCAAACTTAATTGTTACATCAATAACTGCATTGTTAACGAACGTAATAGCTCGCTGTACCTTTTCACGCAAGTATTGCTCATGAACTTTCCGGCGGGCCAAGAGTGGATCAATGTCTGTCAGCGAGGGTGCCTCATCCAAAGGCCCAGCATACACCTGTCCATTCCGCAAGTCCGTAACGGCTACACCATCAGGAGAAAGCCCTGCAATCGATGCTGATACAAGGACACGGATAGCCTCTATTCGAGCGAGATCAAGATCCGAATCCTGTTGGGTTCGGACACTAACACTTGCTGTCTTTACAGGTGATCCTCGTAAATTACCAGCGATTGACGATTCATCTACATCGTAGAGCACAGCTGCCCGTTCAATTCCTGGCATCGAACAGATCACCAGAGAAAGCTCTTCCTGAGTAGCCACTCGCAGCATTTCTTCCTGTACCGTTTTGCTCTGCCATGGGCTGTTGTTTTCGAGTGCTCTTCGTAAACTCCCACCAAATTCTCGTGGTAATGCCTCTGCATCAACAAGCGCTCGCATGTATGCACTCTGCCTTGCACGAGGCACCCATACGCGCCCATCCTCTGATCGATAGTCCGTCAATTGAGCTCGATCAAAGGCAGCTTCCATAATGGCTAATTCAGAAGATGGAAGTTTTGTCCCAGAAAGTAATTCAACTTCTTCACGATTCGGTTGATCCCGTAGAAGCCAGACAGCCCATGCAATCGAAATTGCGACTATGCCAAGCGCAATAACTTGAGAAGGCGTTATTGCTGCCCGTGAGTTGTCAGCCTGAGACAAGTGAGTGTTCATGCAAGCCAGTTCCTAAAATCCTTTGCGCGACAGGAGCATCACGCCGCTCGACGCAAGTCACCAGAAGCTTCACGCTGTCGAGGCAACGAAAATGTCACTGCAGTACCCCCTTCTGGGCAGCAATACACTCTCATATTCCCACCAAGACGTCCGACCAGTGATTCCGCTGCCGTTGTTGGCAACCCCACGTTTTCAGAGTGGCGTTCGCCCGAATCTGCTATCTCAATTTCAACTGATCTATCTGTCCGAACACTTGTGATCACCACTTCCCGGAGCGACGGAGTCGAGCCACTCTCCGTTGAATCAATCGAAGCATCCACAGCCTCTCGTATCAGTAAATCCAAAATTCTGCGAACAGCACCTGTATCAGCGTTGATTGTATGTCCACGCTCTACGTCAATTAATACAAGCGGAGAACGCCTGCCTTTCTTTTCAGCACACTCCGTAGTTATGCGCTGAACGATCTCCTGAACCATGGGCCGTAGCAGAAAAGCCCCAGCAGGAGAAAACGAATCTTCTGGAAATCCATTATGTGAATTACTGATAGATGACATAACTTTCTATTCCTGAGGACAATCTCATATAACCTGTGTGTACCGTTACTGCTTGCATGTCGAACGCATTGCGAAAGAGGGTCCACACACCTCTTCCATAATCCAACGATTGACATCACAAAGCACTGACTTTGAAAGTTGGTTACCGCCTGCGTAAATTCTCATCGCCATGGCAGCGCCAGCTGCATGGAATAAACGAAGTGTCTTGTCTGTATGACATGCGGCATCAGAGGAATCGCTATTTTTGCAACACAGAAGCATTGGAAGACGTCGAATCTCATCGAGTTGCGCAAAGAGTCCTTCATCAAGCGGAAACAAACCACCCAGTGAAATCACACCACCAAACGCATTGGGATGGCGACATGCGATTCGCAGCGCTGCTGCACCCCCTTCTCCAGAACCAATGAGGAAAATTCGATCTGGGTGAATGAAAACACGATCCGTCACAGTATCAATTGCATTCCACATTGAAGATTCAAGCAAATCTGTATCCTGAAGACATTCGGTTACAGGCCTGACAGCAACATAATTACGAAGATTCATGCGGGCCATCACACGCCCAAGATTGAAAGGATAACGTGTTGAATCGTCCGGCAACCATACGAGCAGTGGATAGTCATATCCTGGTTCAAAACCCAGAGGAGAAAACATGTGATGACCATCTAACGACGTATCAAACGATGTGGATAATGTTGATCGTCCCGAAGACTGCTGCGCATGCTTGCGACGAGCATTTCTTGTACTCTTTGGAAACCGATGACTCATGAGTTGTGGCCTCTGCTACTGACACAGGATCAGGCCAACGGAGGCCAAAACCCTATTCAGAACGAGGTTTGTAACGAACCTCACCAACCCACGGCAACTCCAGCCAAACGAGGTTTTTCTTCACAACAAACAGCCCACGGCAGATACGGAATACAGGCAATCTGGGCGGCCATGTGAACGACGTCTTTGGATCCTGAACGTCTTTCTGAGATGTAACTACCCAGACTTTTCAGTGAGTCGATCCATAACAGCGACTAATTCCTTCACGGCAGCAATACTCTTTTCCAATCCAGCCTTTTCGTCTGGAAGAAGATCAAGCTCAATGACTTTTTCGACCCCTCCACTACCGAGAATGACTGGAACACCAACAAAGTAGCCGCCAACCCCATATTCCCTGTCACAATATGCTGCACATGGAACAATTCTCTTTTTATCACGAACAACTGCCTCGACCATCTGTGCTGATGCAGCTGCAGGCGCGTAGTACGCACTACCAGTTTTTAGTAGCCCAACAATTTCCGCACCACCATGCCGTGCACGATCAACGATGGCATCCAGCTTGTCTTTGTCAATGAGTTGAGTTACTGGGATTCCACCGATGCTCGTACAACTTGGTATTGGAACCATCGTGTCGCCATGACCGCCGAGGAGCATGGCAGAGATGTCTTCAACACTTACACCAAGTTCCAATGCAAGGAACGCTCGGTATCTGGCTGTATCCAGAATACCAGCTTGCCCAACGACACGAGCTGCAGGAAATCCAGTGACCTGAAACATGCGCTGTACCATCGCATCAAGTGGGTTCGACACCACAATCACAATTGATTCTGGACTTGTTTCACGGATCTTCGATGCAACATCCCCAACAATTTTTGCATTGGTGGAAAGAAGATCGTCACGACTCATGCCTGGCTTTCGAGCAATGCCTGCCGTGACCACAATAACATCACTATTGGCAGTGTCAGACCAGTCAGTCGTACCAATAATTCGAGAATCGAAACCAACAACAGGTGACGACTGGAAAAGGTCCAAAGCCTTTCCTGCTGGCATGCCTTCAGTGGCCGGGATGTCTAGCAACGCGATATCACCCAGTTCGGCCGCTGCGCACCAGTGAGCTGTTGTAGCCCCCACATTGCCGGCCCCAATAATCGAAATCTTCGCGCGTCGCATAAAAAGTCTCTCCCTGTATGCAAGTATGGTATTAGAAAACTATCTTTTAACTCTCTTCATTACATCTTTTTCGCACAGTATCGAAACTGGACAAGAGACCACTCCCGGAAGCGGCATTCAGCCACCTCCGTCACCTGGCAGAATATCAATCTTGTCTGGGAGTCGCTCTTGAGATTTCCGGTGAGAACGATTTGCCGTCTTCCAGGAAGCCAGCCCGACGGCTGCAAGAAGAAGTCCAACGCCTCCTATTGTCCCCACAATAAACCAGCCAAGATCCTCTGAAATATCACGTGACGG
>CACORA010000057.1 GCA_902629495.1 Planctomycetaceae bacterium | reverse complement strand
TACCGGCACCATGCTGTCGCCATGTTCACCGATAATCATGGCCTCTAATTGTGTCGCGGGGGCCTTCAAGTTCATTGCAAGCAAACTGCGAAAACGAAGGGTGTCAAGAAGGGTTCCAAGTCCAAGTACGCGACCAGAAGAAAGCCCCAGAGCCTTCTCGGCGAGGTACGTAAGAATATCGACAGGATTACTAACAACCAGAATCATGGCATCAGCTTTCAGCCCAGCTGATTGAACCGAACTGAGAATCGTTTTGAAGAGCTCGACATTTCGATTGATGAGTGCTAAACGGCTTTCATCAGGCTTCCGTCGGAGTCCTGCTGTGATACAAATGATATCTGCGTCAGCAAGGCACTCATACTCACCCGCATAGATAACCTGATCTGAGACTGCAGCTGTGCCGTGAAGCATGTCGAGGGCCTGACCGTCCGCCAAGTCATGATTTGCATCAACAATGGCAATCTCATGAACAATCCCGCCAAGTTGCAGTGCAAAGCCTGCAGAGGATCCGACAATTCCGCCACCACCAATAATGCCAACCTTCATTCCGTCTTCTTCCCTTCGTAAACTGTCTGTGCCGGTAGGCTATGCAGCTGTGATGCCGAGCTGTTTGCAGACCTGTTCGGTGACAACTCGCACAAGTGCTTCTTGATCAATATCGTTTGATGTTGATTCAGCCCCCATCGGAGGTGGAGCATCGAAGGCTTTTCGTGTCACGCCTGTTGCTCCCCAACTTGAGCGAAAAATGTCATTTGCACAAATGTCACAGTTTTCCATATTCGCGTCTAAACGTGGATCACTGTAGCCCCACTTTGCTTTCAGATCGAGTAGTTCCTTTGTCTCATTTTTTGTGAGGTAGGTTACCCGTCCAAGATCCTTCGAAAGCATCAAAATACGACAATACGCATCGAGAATCTCTGTCCACCAATAGGCTTTTTCCACTGTTTCACCAAAACTGACCGTGCCATGATTTGCCAAAATGACAACATTTGACTGTTGAACAAACGGTTTCACTGTATCAGCAAATTTTTGCCCACCGGGAGTTTCATACCGGGTAATGGGTACGTCACCAAGAAACACCTCCACCTCAGGTAGGACGCACTGAGGAATCGGTTCTCTGGCGACTGCAAACGCAGTGGCGTGCGGTGGATGACAATGCACGACACTATTGATATCAGAGCGCTCCTTCATAATTGTGAGATGAAGGAGAATTTCACTTGATCGCTTTCGTTGCCCAGCCAGTTGATTTCCGTCCATATCGACAATACAGAGATCAGAAGGTTTCATAAATCCCTTCGAAATCATGGTCGGTGTGCACAACACCTCTTTATCGTTCAGGCGAAACGAGATATTTCCATCGTTTCCGGCTGCAAATCCCTTGTTGTAGATACGTCGACCAATGTCGCATATCTCTTCTTTCAGTTGCGAGAGAGACTTCGTACTGGTACTTACCGTAGCCATGGTGTTGAGCATGCTCCTTCGTGAAAATGAAACGTCTGTATTGATTCTTACCTACTTTTTCGGTGTCGGTCGGATTTTTGGTTATGCAGATCATGCAGGCATGTATGTGCGGATTATGCAGATGAATTGGGCAGTTCGAGGTGGTCTATGATGGCTGAAATGTAGGCGTCCACTGGTTTCTGTTCTGGACGAAACGGTTGTGCTGCTTCACCCCCTTCGCTGAATGCGACCAGTTGTCCATCACCGGCTCCTAAATCGTCCCACGCCACAATGGGTTCACGGGTATGTCCTTGTGAATAAAGTTCATCATGTGAAAGAGGAACTACAAGTTTGAGAACACCACCTCGCATAGTTTGGTGGGGTTCAACGAGTGTTACGGTACCTATTGTTTTGCCTATTCTCATGAGATCATCATTAAGTCGTTAGGATGCGGAGATGTGCTTCACATACATCATGGTTCTATTTGGTGTGTCTAAAATGCGTTCATGAATCTGCCAGATGTTGACATGGACAGGGAGGGGACGTCACTGGAGTTAACTCATCTGGAATCCCAAGTGATTGTGCCGAAGCGAAGTCAGTGCATGTCCGACGCAGGCTTCCACGAGGGAATATCTTTGGATTAACAATAATGATGTTTGCTGCACACTCGTGTATGGCAAACTCTAGGCTGCGTGGGTCATGACTCATCACAGCGCGTACGCCTGGATTTCTATTCAGCAGAACAAGCGCAGCATGCGGGCGTCCACACAACAATACTCCACGCGCACCGTTACGAGACGCATGCATGGCCATCGTTGTGATGACATCGGTGAGCCCTGATGCTGGAAGCTGCTGTGCATGAGGAATATCTTGGATGATGGAGGCGGACCGTTGGGCCCAGCTGCCGTCACATTCGGCCTGTCCAATAATGAACGGCAAAGCGTTTGTTTCTTCCGATGGCGAGCTGGCTGATCGAACAATCCGTATGCCCTGATCGCGAGCGGATTCCCATGCAGAAGGTGTCACCACGGCTTTGGGTTGAATATGTACGGCCGTAGAATCCTTTGGGAGATGGGTAATGGTAGCAAGTGTGATGACACGATCATCGATGGTCACGAATGTCGATGGTCCGCTCACGTTCGCTGTTTCTGAGCACGTTGACTCACTGATAGCATGTTCATCTTGTGAACGGATTCTCGCAACTACCTCGCTGACAAGCTGACGGATCATATCAGGGTCTGGAGTGGTGTGATGGCTCATGGATCACCGTGGTGTGCTGTGTGATTGAGTTGTCTGCCCTGTGGAATGCGACGGTAGTGTTTTTGTTTTTCGGAGATCATCAACGATGGCAATGATGCTCCATCGGGCGGGTGTGGCGTCTGTGTTAAGTGATTCCCGAAGAAGTCGGCCATCACTCGTTATCATGACAAGGTCACCAATACTGGCACTGACAGTGTTGATGGCAAGTTGAGGATCACCATCAGCAGAGGTGTGATCAGCGAGAAGTGGTTGAACAACGTGAAGACACGATCCATGGAGTGATGGATGTTTCACAGTTGCAGTTGCCGTGCCGATGATCTGAGCGAGTTGCATGGTAGTTCGAGTGGTTGGATATGTTACGTGTGTCGAGCACTTCCAAGGATGCGAAGATCGTCAACAAGTGTGCAGCGACGTTGTCGTGTAAATGTTAACGGAGTGGTAACACCCTCCCCTGTGGGCGTTGCAATTGAAAAAGAGAGATACCCTTCTCCTCCAAGCCCAAGGCCTGCTACGCTGGGCCCATTTTTGATGAAGAGAGTCGTATCGAGCAGTCTTCCCATAGAGGTCATGGTCCGTACATTGTTTGAATGAATGACAGCTGTATGCCGAAATCCATGTTCGCTTTCGTGTGCACGGTGGATTGCTTCATCAGCATCCTTGCATCGAACAAAAGGAAGAAAAGGCATCATCTGTTCTGTCGGGACAAAAGGATTCTCAATATCGGTCTCACCAAAAATGAGTTCGAGTCCGTCGTGTCCTGAAGCCCCTGCAGCGTGTGCAAGCACCGAAGCGTCTTGTCCAAGTAGGTCCTTGCTGGGCACCCAGTGTCGATGCGATCCCTCGCCAGTCATGATGATGGCTCGTTGGGTAAGGGAATCGACTTGATGTGCATTCAGCTTTAGAGCTCCTGCCCGCTCCATTGCGGCCATCAATTGCTCAAACACACGTTCCACTACAAATACTTGTTTTTCACCAATACAGAGAAGATTGTTATCGTACGAAGCTCCTTGAATGATTGACTGAGCAGCGTTATCAAGGTCAGCGGTGTCGTCCACAACGACCGGTGGATTTCCAGGGCCAGCGACAATGGCACGTTTTGGTGATTGGAGTGCAGCTTTGGCAACAGCGGGCCCTCCTGTCACACAGATCAATTTTATTCCACGGTGATTGAATAGGAGATCAGCTGATTCAAGTGTTGGTTCCGCAATGATTGTGATGAGGTTATCAACACCAAGGTCCCGATGAATCGCACGGTTGAATCGCCGCACGCCTTCGACAGCAATTGTTCGCCCACTTGGGTGAGGGTTGACAACCACGGTGTTCCCGCTGGCAATCATGTTGACTGCGTTACAGGCAATAGTGGGAAGAGAGTGTGTGACGGGAGTGATTGCGGCAATTGGTCCAAATGGTGCATGTTCGATTACAGCAAGACCGGTATCTCCGCTAAATACTTCACTCCCCATGAACTCAACACCGGGTACTTTCTCACCAAGAACTTTGAGTTTTTCTATTTTATGCTCAAGTCGCCCAATCCCTGTTTCAGAAAACTCCATACGACCCAGCTCTTCTGCATCTTCAATTGCAATGCGACGGATGTGCGCAATTGCCTTTTTGCGGCCTTCGATTCCCAGTGTTTCAAGCTGTTCAAATGCCTCTTGGGAAGCCGCAACCGCATCATCAACAGATGAAAAGATACCGTTTGAGCCAGAAAGCGGCTGGCTGTTGGAATAGTTGTCGCGTGTCGTCTGCGGAACACGTGCTTGTGGAGCATGGAGTTCCGAAATGACCTGACGGACGATGGAAGCAATATCAGGAGTCGCAGTAGTCATAGTTTATTTCCTGTTGAAAACCTGTGTGCCTTCAATTTGAAGAGTGTCGACGAGGCCAATAATGACCGCATCAATTGGGAGAGATTTTGTTTCGGGAGTAAGTCTGGCACTCGATCCTTGTGTAATAAGGACAAATTGATCGTCACCGGCGCCAAGGGTATCGACGGCAATAAAGGTTCGACCTGTTGGTACGAGGTGATCTCTTGTCTCTTCGTCCACTCGATAGGGTTCAACAACAAGCAGTTTGTGCCCAGTCATGGATGCTGCTTTCTGTGTGGCAACAACTGAGCCAGTAACTTTTGCAATGAACATGGCAGTTATTCCTTTTCTATGTTGATGTGCCGGCAAGAAAATCACGTGTCTGACGAGCGACGATCAGTTCTTCATTTGTTGGGATGACCCACAGTCGAACACGACTGCCTTTGCCAGTGATCTCATGCTCGTTTTCTGCAGGCGACGCATTTGATGATTGGTCGATTGTGACACCAAGGTCTTCAAGCCCGGCAACAACTGCATTGCGTATCATTGGTGAGTTTTCACCAATACCGCCAGCGAATGCGATCGTATCCAAGCCCCCTAATTCAACGATGCCAGCCCCAAGCCAGTGTCGAATTGCAGACACATAGACCTCGATCGCCGTCTGTGCCCGTTCATTCCCAGATGCAGCAGCAGTTTCGAGGTCTCGCATGTCACCGGATGTGCCAGACATGCCTGCCAGGCCCGCCCGATTGGAGAGTTCAGAGAGTAATGATTCAAAACTTTTTCCGGTTTGTTTCGCGACATGGAGGAGGGCATAGGGATCCAGATCTCCAGAGCGATTGTTCTGAGGAAGGCCTGATTGCGGACTCATGCCCATTGATGTTCCAACACTCTTCCCATTAAGAATCCAACAGACACTGCTTGATCCTCCCAGATGGCAGGAGATTATTCTAAGTGGGTGTGTCTCCGGCATCAGCTTTGCTACGTGAGTTGCAACAAACCGATGACTTGCTCCATGAAATCCCCATCGTCGCACTCGATGGGTATCAACCCAACTGTGAGGAACAGCATACAAGGCATTCCTTTCAGGAATGGTTGCATGGAATCCTGTCTCAAAGGCTGCGATGATGGGGACGTGTGGTAATCGCGCACCCAGCAGCCGCATTGCCTTCACGTATGGTGGATTGTGTGCCGGGGCAACATCTGCCATCTCATCCATCGCGGCAAGGACATCAGCATCAACCTGTACCACGCCACTCATTCGGCCACCGTGCACGGCCTTGAAGCCAATGGCAGCAACATCTTCAACAGTATTCAGTGGACCACCATCAGAGGTGAGTTGCTCGATTGCTGCCTGCAGTGCTACAGCATGGTCAGCAATGGCCATGGTCAATTCAAGTTTTGTAGAATCAATTGATGCATATACACGACTGTTAGCATCACCAATACGTTCGACTCCTCCACGCGCAAGTTCTTCCTCCGCACCAACAGCACTGGGCGTTTGCGGTAGGTCAAAGAGCCGGTACTTGAAGCTGGTTGATCCAAGATTAGCTATTAAAATCTTCATGCGCTCGTCCTCTCAGTCACGAATTGCTATCCATATAGACATTCAATGCGTGAATCGGGATCATCCAGATTTATGAGAAGAAAGCACCTACGAGTGTGTCAGCTGGCCGAGGAATCACATGGCTTGCAACAAGTTCACCAACCTGTTGAGCAGCATTGGCTCCAGCTTCAACAGCCGCACGCACACTGCCAACATCACCTTGGACAACAGTTGCAACCAAAGCATTTCCAATAGCTACCTTTTTGAGCACTTTAACGTTGGCGGCCTTGGCCATCGCATCTGTAGCCTCGATAAGACCAACAAGTCCTCGAGTTTCTAATAATCCAATCGCGGTATTCATGTTCATGTCCTTCAAAAAAAGTTTTTCATTGCAGTTCCTGACGATCAGGTTCCTCTTATGGCAAAATAACCTCTACGTCCTCGTGCGGACGCGCGATTACTTGCACACTTACAACATCACCAATTCGTCCAGCAGCGGCTGCTCCCGCATCAGTGGCGGCTTTGACTGCAGCGACATCACCGGAAACAAATGCTGAGACAAGTCCACTACCAATCTTGTCCCAACCCATGAAGGTGACGTTTGCCGCCTTCATCATTGCGTCAACTGCTTCAACAAGCGTGACAAAACCTTTTACCTCGATCATGCCGAGGGCTTCGACGTTTTGTGTCATTTGTTGTGTTGCTCCTATTCTTTTTCTTCAA
>CACORA010000056.1 GCA_902629495.1 Planctomycetaceae bacterium | reverse complement strand
AGATGAGATTTTTGGACCGGTTCTCTCTGTACTCAAATTCTCAGAGCTTGAAGAACTTGTACGTCGTTCAAATGCCACCAATTTTGGTTTGGCAGCTGCAGTATGGACTCGTGACGTGTCACGGGCGCATGATGTTGCACGACGATTGCGGGCAGGGACGGTCTGGATCAATTGTTATGACGTATTTGATGCTGCCGCACCGTTTGGTGGCTTCAAACAATCTGGCTTTGGTCGGGAACTCGGGGAGCGAGGCCTTGATCCGTATCTAGAAACAAAGACCGTGACGGTCAACCTGGAGTGATTCCGTATCATGGGGCGTTTGTTTGGTAAGGCGACTACTGGTGGTGGTTGGCGGGCCGTTTGGTATTCGTTCAAAAAAGCTCGTGAGGCAGGTGGATTCTGGAAGCTCTGGAAAGCCATGCGCACAAAAAATACATGTAAGACCTGTGCGCTCGGAATGGGAGGGCAGGCAGGTGGGATGGTGAATGAGGCTGGCCACTTTCCTGAGGTCTGCAAAAAATCATTTCAGGCCATGGTTGCTGACATGCAGGGTGCGATCCGGCCATCATTTTTTGAAACCTATTCAATCCCCCAGTTGCGACAGTTTACTCCGAAAGAAATGGAGTATTCCGGAAGGCTCGTGCAGCCAGTGGTGCTTGAAGAAGGCGCTCAGCATTACAGGCCGATTAAGTGGGCCGAGGCCATGGAGAGAATCGCATCCAAGTTGATGGAAACACATCCTCAGGAAACGTTCTTCTACTTTAGTGGTCGCTCCAGTAATGAGGCAGGGTTTCTGTTGCAATTATTCGCAAGAATGTTTGGAACCAATCACATCAATAACTGCTCATACTACTGTCATCAAGCAAGTGGTGTGGGACTTTCGAGTGTGATTGGGACTGGGGCCGGAACCATTCAGCTTGATGACATGGAAAAGTCTGATTTCGTGATGCTCATTGGTGGAAATCCAGCAAGTAACCATCCGCGGATGATGCGTACGCTTATGACTGTCCGTCGTCGTGGTGGAAAAGTTGTCGTGGTCAATCCAATTGTTGAGACAGGACTTGTTAATTTTTCCGTTCCCAGTGATCCATGGGCACTTTTTTTCGGTGCAGAAATTGCCAGTTCGTATGTGCAACCACATATTGGTGGTGACCTGGCAATGGTTTACGGAATGATGAAGCGATTGCGTGAGATGTGTTCTGAGCATCCTCTCAACGCAGTTGGAGAGCCTGTGGTGGATGAAGTGTTTTTAGAAAATCACACCCATGGATGGCAAGATTTAGCCACGCATCTTGATGCTCTCAGTTGGGAAGAGATCATTGAAAAATCTGGAGTGTCATGGGAACAGATTGATGCAATGACCAGGCAGTATGCTGAGTCAGAGCGGGCTGTGTTTACCTGGACAATGGGAGTAACCCATCACCTGCACGGTTCGGCAACTGTGCAGGCCATTGCAAGTCTGGCCTTGATGCGACGCATGGTCGGTCGTCGTGGAGCTGGTCTTCAGCCCATTCGAGGTCATTCGAATGTTCAGGGAATGGGGACCGTTGGTGTTACACCGGTGCTGAAGAAAGCACTTTTTGACAGGCTTGAAAACACATTCAATATCACCCTGCCGACCACGAAGGGGTACGACACACTTGAGTGTCTTGAAGCGTCTGATGCAAACAAGATGCGTTTTGCCTGTTGCTTAGGCGGAAACTTGTGGGGAGCAAGTCCTGATGCAGGCTTTGCAGAACGAGCATTATCAAAAGTCGATACAGTGGTCTATTTGAGTACATCTCTGAACACAGGGCATGCAGGTGGCTTGGGTGGAAAAGAAACTATCATCCTGCCTGTGCTTGCTCGTGATGAAGAGCCGGAGCCATCTACTCAAGAAAGCATGTTCAGCTACATCCGCCTTTCTGATGGAGGATCGCCGCGTCATGTTGGACCAAGAGCGGAGGTGGATATTATTGCCGACATGGCTCGTCGTGTCTTAGGGGATCAAGGCCCTGTTGAGTGGTCAGGAATGGCGCATACAAGTACGATTCGCCAAACAATTGCCAAGATTGTACCTGGCCTTGAGCAGATTCATGACATTGATGAAACCAAAAAAGAGTTCTCTATTCCCGGCCGGGCCATTGATCGGCCCTCATTCCCAACAAAGGATGGCCGTGCGACGTTGTTTGTGCATGACCTTCCGAAGGTCGCATCGTCACTTCAGTTGATGACGATCAGAAGTGAAGGCCAATTCAATACCGTGGTGTATGAAGAAGAAGATCTCTACCGGAATCAGACACGACGGGATGTTGTGCTGATCCACCCGGACGATATCGCTGCTCTTGGCCTCACAGATGGCGAATACTGTCGTATTTCCAGTGAGATCGGCGAAATGCGTCATCAGAGGGTTTCTGCCTTTGATCAAATTCGACCTGGCAATGTGGCAATGTATTACCCCGAGAGTAATGTACTTGTTCCAAAATCAGCCGATCCACTCTCACGGACGCCAGCTTACAAGAGTGTTGCTGTGGAGGTTGCTGTTGATGAGCCTGTTGGGGGACAGCCCACGCTTCTCGATCCTGAGCAGGTTGGTGCTGGCACACCGCGTGACAAAATGAAACAGTGTTGATGACATTGTCGTTTCAGTGACGTTGCAGGTATGTCAGCGGTTGTGCGAGCCCAGATGATTAGTCAAAAAGTGTTGGCTGATTGCTTTTTTCTTTTTGCGATCGATTTCGTGTAGGGATGTCACTTCGTGACTCAAAGCCGAGAAGAAGATCGCGTGCCCGCTCGATCACCTGTGTTGGAACACCTGCGAGTCTTGCAACATGCACTCCCCAACTTTTATCAGCTGCTCCGGGGGCGACTTGATGAAGAAAGATGAGTTGATCGTGATGCTGCTGAACAAGGACCTGCACATTTCCAACACCTGGCAGTGCTTCCAATGCAGCGAGTTGAAGGTAATGTGTTGCAAACAGGGTCCTGCATCCAATGTGACCCTGCAGATGCTCAACGACGGCCTGTGCAATGGCCAAACCATCAAACGTACTCGTGCCGCGTCCGACTTCGTCCAAAATGACAAGGCTTTTTTCGGTGGTACGATTCAGTATCCGTGCTGTCTGAGCCATCTCAACAAGAAAAGTACTTGCGCCAGTGGCAAGGTCATCGCCGGCACCAATACGGGCAAAGAGTCGATCCACAATTCCAATGTTGGCATGCGTTGCAGGAACAAAACTCCCGGCCTGAGCCATCACTGCCGCAAGTGCAGCTTGGCGGATGTACGTACTCTTTCCGCCCATATTGGGTCCAGTGACTAACAGCATGGCAGGAGTTGATGGGCGTCGTCGAACAGATGGATTGCGAGAGGCGATGGCAAGATTGTTGGGGACAAGTGTTCCAGTTGGAAGAAGTTGTTCGAGAACCGGGTGGCGTCCCTGTTCGACTATAAGACAGCCATCTTCTGTGATGGTTGGTCGCACCCATTTGTTTGATCGTGCGACGTCTGCCAACGATACGAGGACATCAAGGCAGGCAATAATGTCTGTCGCTCGATCAAGTCGTTGGCGTTGCTCTGCCAGAAATGATCGTAGTTCTTCAAGTAACTGTAATTCTCGTCGCACAGATTCTTCTTCAGCACCAAGCACCTGTCGTTGTCGCTCATCAAGTTCGGGGGTCGTGTAGCGTTCCGCATTCTTGACAGTCTGCTTTCGAACATACTCAGCAGGCACTTTCTCAATATGTGTCCGACTGACCTCGAGAAAGAATCCAAACACACGATTAAAGCCGACCTTCATGGAGGGAATACCAGTGCGTTCAATTTCCTGAGCCTGATATTCGGCAATCCACTTCTTGCCCCCAGAGGCCAATTCAACGAGTTCGTCGAATGTGTCATCAAACCCAGCACGAATGAAGCCTCCGTCGCGGGCAAAGATTGGACAGCCTTCACGAAGTGTCGCTGTGATTCGAGAGGCAATATCATCACATGGATCAAGTCGGTCTCGAAGCACGCCCAGTAATCCGGATGCGTTTGAAAGTGTGGCGATCACGTCAGGTAGCACAGTTGTTGCAATACCAATGCGTTCAATGTCTCTTGGTCCTGCCCGGCCTGACATGATGCGACTAATCAGTCGTTCAATATCACCAATGCCCGTAAGGTTTTTTCGTAAGCGTTCAGAAAACGCTGGATCGTCCACAAGGATACCTACGGCATCGAGACGCTCATCAATGTGATGTTTATTGATCAGGGGTGCTGATATCCAGTCAACGAGAAGGCGGCTTCCCATGGGAGATTTTGTACGGTCAAGGACACCAACAAGTGATCCCTCGCGTTGCATTGCCCCAGATGCATTAGTTGCTCGAACAAGTTCAAGGCTTCGCCGTGACGCCTCATCAATTTCCATGCGGGAACCTGGCCGCCATGCCGTCATGGAATCAATCCGTTGAAGAGCAGCCGGCTCGTTTTCTTCTAAATACGCAACAATGCCACCAGCGGCAATGATGCCGAGCAGATCATCAGGAAGTTCAAAGCCAAACCCTTCAAGTCGCTGGCCATCCAGCGCTCGGCTTACCGCTGACTGCGCGGTTGATTCATCAAACCACCAATCAGGACGGTTGGTAACCGGACGATGAGCTCCGGCAGACTGCACCATATCTGCAACAGAGTCGCAGTCTTTTTCAGAACATAAAATTTCTGATGGGTCTAATCGAAGAATATGATCAGCAACGGCATCGTGCGACACAACAGCTGACTCAAAGCGTCCAGCAGCAACATCAATCCAGGCAAGTCCTATCAAGACCTCATTTTTATCGGCCAGCGCCCGAGGCATGATAGCCATGAGATAGTTTGGTCGTTGTGGGTCAAGTAGCGATTCGTCAGATGCAATGCCGGGTGTGACAATGCGAGTCACTTCTCGCCGAAGCAGTCCTTTTGTGGTTTTTGGGTCATCAATTTGTTCACAAATGGCCACTCGTCGTCCCGAGGCGACCAGTTTCACAAGTTGCACATCGAGTTGGTGATGTGGGAAACCTGCCATTGGCGTAGCGTTTGGGCCTTTATCTCTGCTGGTGAGGGTGAGGTCGAGTAACCCTGACGCTTCCTGAGCATCCTCCCCAAAGAGTTCATAGAAATCCCCCATACGGAAGAGCACAAGTGCTCCCGGACATTTGGCTTTTGCCGCTTCGAACTGTTGCATCATAGGGGATGCCATGCGGCGAAATGTACCAGCCTTTGACCATATTGAGGTGGGGGCGTAAAAAACACCGAGGCGCGAGCGCCGATGAGGGGCCCCTGCGAGGGGGACCTGTGAACCTGGTCAGGGCCTAACCGCAGCAGCCATAAGCAGCCGTCTCTTTGTGCGGAGGGCCTCTCATCGGCACTCGAGTGCCACTATTGTTGTTTTGAGAAGTTCCGTGGCGAAGTGATTTATGGCTGAAACTGCCACCTACCAAGTCGTTGCTCGCCGTTATCGCCCACAACGTTTTGATGAACTTGTTGGGCAAGAACATGTCGCTCGTGGTCTTTCTGGAGCGATCGAGTCTGGGCGGATTGGTCATGCGTATCTCTTTACGGGCGCCCGGGGGGTCGGCAAGACCAGCGCTGCTCGAATTTATGCGAAGGCACTGGAATGTTCAGCAGGACCTTCTTCAGAGCCATGCAACACATGTGATGCCTGCCAGTCCATCACAGCAGGCCAAGATGTTGACGTTGTTGAGATTGATGCAGCAAGTAATCGTGGCGTTGATGAGATTCGTCAACTGCGACAAAACGTTGCAACGCGTCCCGCGCGTGGCCGATTCAAAATCTATATTATCGACGAAGTGCACATGCTCACGCGTGAGGCGTTTAATGCCCTGCTGAAGACGCTTGAGGAACCACCAAACCATGTGAAATTTGTGTTATGCACAACGGAGCCTGACAAACTTCCAATCACAATCCTGTCTCGTTGTCAGCGATTTGATTTTCAAACAGTGGGAATGTCATCGATTACCCAGCGATTAGCCCAAATAGTTGAAGCCGAAGGCGTGCAAGTTGAACCGTCTGCACTGGAGCTTATTGCGAGGCGAGCCGGTGGCAGTATGCGGGATAGTCAGTCATTATTGGAGCAACTCCTTGGTGCAGTCACTGACCGTATTGATGCCGATGATGTTCATGCTGTCATTGGCACTGGGCGAGAAGAGAAAATTGGAGAGTTGGTGGCCGCAATCGACTCTCGAGACGCTGCTGCAGCGTTGGCTGCACTCGATGGTGCAGTTGCTGGTGGTGCAGATCCGGGTGGTGTTCTTGAGCAACTGCTTGGTGCGCTTCGAGATTCCCTCCTCGCCAGTGTGGGGTGTGACAGTAACATGTTGCATGAGGGCGAGGCACTCGGTGTTGATCTTGAAGCTATCGGCAAAAAGGCCGGTGTGGAAACAATTTTGGCAATGCTGCAGATTATTGACCACTCGCTCGCTCGGATGCGGATAAGCGGTCATGCATCAGTGCTTGCTGAGATGGCCATTGTGAGGCTTGCGCATCTCGAAAATCTTGAAACGCTTTCGGATGCTATTGAAACGGTAAAGGGTTCTGCCCCTACCCCAGCAGCATTATCGCGAAAGCCAGTGGCATCTGCTGCACACGCTGAAGTGGCTCCGCAGCATCAGCGCGAAAAAAAAACGCCTGATTTGAAGGCCAGTACAAAAACAAAACTTGTGGAGTCGACCGAACGGCAGCCTCACCCAGCCAGTACGCCTCAGAATAGTGGTGATCTCCCTGAAAATGCTCTCAATGTGTGGCTTCAGGCTGCAGAGAATGTCGGAGGGCTGGTTGTTGATTAT
>CACORA010000055.1 GCA_902629495.1 Planctomycetaceae bacterium | reverse complement strand
GTGAAGATTGAGACATGCCTATTCATGGTGACGTTTCCCACGGGTAATGTTCAGCAGAACCTCCGTGCATCCACTGTGATCCAGTGCTGATATGAGATCATTCTGGCAGCGGTGGCTTTCCAGCTGATTTTTGTGTTCGCCGAGAAATCGGATACTTCGGCTGCCATGTTGGATGACTGTTTGTAAGCCACGCATCAAGGCGACCAGCCAACGCATACAAAATCTTTTTGTTTTTTGTTGAAAGGTTTTTCTTTTCACCGACATCGTCACGAATCGAGAATAACGACCACACGTCATCCTCATAGTCATACCAAGCTTTATATCGCTTTCCATCAACCTCATCGATGATCCATGCGCCTGGCTGAGCACGACGATCGAGATAGCCCGGAAAGAGATAGCAGATCGGGCCACGATCTTCATGCGTACCAGGAGCGAGCAATTCATCTGCAAAGGACTCTCCGTCAAGCGGATGTGTATCGGATGATGGCTTCCATGTATTGCCAGCCAGTGCCAGGCAGGTGGGATAGTAGTCGACTGCATGCACCATTCGATCACTCACAGTATCTGCAGGAATATGACCCTTCCAGTACGCAACAAGTGGGACACGGATACCCCCTTCAGTAAACATGCCCTTCTCACCTGACAATGGAACATTCGTGGCATGGGTTCCACCGTTATCAGAGGTGAAAAAGACAACTGTCTTCTCAAGCACTGAGTCTGATGTGCGGCCATCTCCATTTGGATCCTCCAGACGAGTAATCAGACGGCCCAGAATTTCATCGACTCCACAAATAAAGCCAAGGTACTCTGCCTTCCGTTGGCCATCTGCCCGTGATTGTGCCTGCTGCTTGAGATCCGGACGTGCCTTGACGGGACCATGAACAGCGTAGGTATGCACCTGCATGTAAAATGGCGCATCGGCTGCCGTAAGCCTGCTGACTGTTTCTTCCACTGCATCACCGACAGCATCACAAATATGTTTTGGCGTCCCAAGCAATGAGGTCGGCAGGGAACGTCGAGAAAGATAGGCACTGTCGTACGGCTCACCCCAGCGATCAAAGTCACCCCGACCAACACCTTTGAATGTCCATTGGTCGTCCTTGCGTGATGCGAAACAGGTAGGTTGATGCCCCTGCTGAAAGCCACCAATGTTAATGTCAAAACCAACATTCTCAGGTAGTGTTTCAGGTCCGCTGTGCCCGCCGACATGATATTTTCCAATGTGGGCTGTAGCATATCCATTCTTCTTGAGTGCTTCGGCGATCGTGATTGCTTCTACCGCAACATCTTCATGTTGGGGTGGCCCATCAAATTGTGCATCCTGCTTTGAGACTCCACCGCGGCCAAACCGGTTCAGGCTTTGAACCACGTACACATCATTATGAACCCTCGGTGCATACTGGCCACTGAGCATTGCCGCTCGTGTGGGTGCACAATTCGGCTGTGCATAGGCAAACGGAAAACTCAGTCCCTGCGATGCAAGGCGAGCCAGATTCGGTGTCTGATAGACGGCAGGTGCCGTTCCCAATGTTGGCTTGTCGACACCAACATGGTTCCAACCAAGGTCATCAGCCATGACGATAACAATATTTGGCTGTTCTGTGGACGAAGCAGCTCGTAATGGGCTCACTACAGCGACCAGCACGGCAGATAAAATGCTCCACTTCACGTAGTGAAAATCGCGATGACTTCGGATCATAGGAATACCATTTTCCTTTCAGGAAGACTCAAACAGGAGAAAATGCACTGTACAACAGAATCAAATGTGAATCATCTCCCAAATGCGCGGCAGTCATTCCCTTTGCGAGAAACACCACTAAACTAGTCTTTTTCCTACCACCGCCCCCACCACATTCTTTATGACTCGCATACTTATTACCACAACCTCGTTTCAGGACACCCCAGGCGACCACCATCAGGCACTTGCTGACACCGGCTGGGAAATAGTAACTGCCCGCGGCCCACTGTCAGAAGCAGACACGCTTGATGCCGTTGGTGAGATTGACGGCTATATCTGTGGAGATGATCTCATCACAAAGGCCGTTCTTGAAAAAGCTCTCCCGAGACTCAAAGTCCTCAGCAAATATGGCATCGGTGTCGACAAGATTGATGTCGAGGCATGTACTGCCTTGGGCATACCATTATTGTTTACACCTGGCGTCAATCACACCACAGTTGCAGAACATACATTTCTTCTGCTCCTTGCAATTGAGAAGCATCTCCTACTGCATACGGACTCGACTCGCACTGGTGGCTGGAAACGAAAAACCGGACGTGAGCTTCTTGGCAAGACAATTGGCATCGTCGGCATGGGGCGAATTGGGAAGGAAGTCGCAAAACGCGCTCGAGCATTCGGCATGCATCCAATTGGATTCGATGTGTATTGGGACGAAGCTTTTGCATCTGAGAATGGAGTTGAGCGTGCCGAACAGCTTGAATCCCTTTTTTCACAGGTGGACTATTTGTCGCTTCATACAAATCTCACTCCAGACACCCGAGACATGATTCGACATGAAACCATTGCACTCATGAAGCCAGACGTTGTGATCCTTAATTGCGCCCGTGGTGAGATTGTCCACACGTCAGACATGGCCGCTGCTCTTTCAGACGGTCGTGTGCGTGCCTATGGCACTGACGTACTTGACCACGAGCCACCACCAGCTGATCACCCACTGACGCGTCTTCCCAATTGCATTGTCACACCACACATCGGTTCTCGCACGCTTGAGAGCGTGCAGCGCCAGGCGATGGCTGCCGTCACGAATCTTGTTCGGTCCATGCATGGTGAACAACCACTTGCCCAGGTCAATCCCGATGTCCCTATTCAGAAAGTGGTCTGACTATTGGCATCCCCTGTAACACATCCACACGTATTTCCTGCAGAAACCAAAGGTTCCGATGTCTGAAACTTTCCATGTTGTTCCAATTGCATCTCATGAATCCATAGTGCGTGCCGCATATACGGCCAGAGGGTTTTCTGCATCGGAAGCTCACCATGCTGCGACGTTAGCAACAAGTGCTACACGTCACGGCATTCGCACACATAACGCCATCAAGGCAGTCCACCTTGATGACTTGTTTGGCTCAAAGGTGGGCGGCTGCGTGCCCAACGCAGACATACGAAAGATCCCTACTCGTTTTGATGCAGCAGAGGTGTGGGACGCTGGTAAAAAGCTTGGACAGGCCGTTGCATGGGAAGCCATCGACCGGTGTATCGAACTGGCCGATCAGCACGGTACGGGAACCGTTTCAGTCGACAATGCGTTCCATTATCTCTGGGGCGGTGGCTACGTCATGGAAGCGGCAAGACGAGGCTATATTGCCTACACAAACTGCACGGCATCTCTTGCGGAGGTTGTGCCTTTCGGTGGAGTGTTTCCAACGCTTGGCACGAATCCGCATTCATGGGGATTCCCAACAACAGATGCAGTGGGCTTTCCGATTGTGATTGACTGGGCGACATCGGTGATTGCCATGGGACGCGTACAACAGTTCCAGCGGGAAGGAAAGCCGCTTCCTCCAGGCGCAGCAGTCGACAAGTCTGGACAACCAACGACCGATCCGAATGAAGCCGTTTCATTGGTGCCTTTTGGTGCCCACAAGGGATATGGTCTTGCCCTAATAAACGAAATCTTTGCAGCACTGATTGGCGGATCACTGCCTACGATTCGGAGCCGATCACCGGTTTCTGGAGAAAAACAGTCCTGTGGGTTCTTTTTTCAGGTGATTCACCCAGATTCGATTTCCGCAGGATCATTTGTTCAGGGAAGGTCTCAGGCAGAGAATATGAAAGCTGTGGTAGAGGATATTCTCGGGCATGGAAATGACCAATGCCTTTTGCCTGGCCAGCTTGAGGCAGACTTCGCGTCTCGCACAGATGCTGCAGGGGGTTTGCTTTTTTCTTCTGCGGAAGTCAAGGCATTGAATGACATTGCCTCAGAAGCAGGAGAACCACTCCTCGATCTCGATAGCCTGCCAACTGCATAGCCTCATCGACACTTCCACGATATCCTCTTCCGTATTCACCTCCTGTTCTTGAAAGGACGTCTGATGCCTTTGCCAATCAAGTCACATGATTCCTGTCTGTTTGATGCAGTCTCCTTGGGTGAGATCATGCTGCGTCTTGATCCTGGTGAAGGCCGGATTCGAACCGCTCGTCATTTCCAGGCATGGGAAGGCGGCGGGGAATACAACGTCACCAGAGGACTTCGCAAATGCTTTGGACTCAAGACCGCCGTTGTATCGTCATTTGTGGACAATGAAATTGGTCATCTGATTGAAGATTGCATTCTGCAGGGTGGCGTCTGCACAGATTATCTCGTGTGGCGAGATGACGATGGCATGGGTCGCACGGTCCGGAATGGACTGAACTTTACAGAACGTGGATATGGCATCCGCGGTGCCGTAGGAAATCCAGACCGTGGAAACACGGCAGCCAGTCAACTGAAGCCTGGCGACATTAACTGGGAAAAGCTTTTTGGTGAGGATGGCGTACGATGGTTTCACACTGGTGGCATTTTTGCAGCACTGTCTGAAACAACAGCTGCACTGACCATCGAAGCGGTCTCCGCTGCCAAGAAGCATGGAACGATTGTGTCCTATGATCTCAACTATCGACCAAGTCTCTGGAAGAGTATTGGCGGACTCGACAAGGCTCGAGAGGTGAATCGTGAGATTGCCAAACATGTTGATGTCATGATCGGAAATGAGGAAGATTTCACTGCATCGCTTGGGTTCGAGGTTGAGGGCGTCAATGAATCGATTAGTGAAATCGAATCAGGTGCCTTCAAACAGATGATTGAGCAGGCCGTGGCAGCATTTCCAAATTTTCAGGTAGCTGCGACAACGCTTCGGCGGGTCATCACAGCAACGAAGAATGACTGGTCGGCCATTTTGTGGCATGACGGCACATTCTTTGACAGCCGGAAATATAGCGAACTTGAAATTCTTGACCGTGTTGGCGGTGGCGATAGTTTTGCAAGCGGACTGGCATTTGGTTTTCTTGAATTCAATGATCCGCAGCAGGCGGTTGAGTATGGTGCTGCACACGGTGCCCTTGCTTCCACAACACCCGGTGATACCTCGATGGCCACGCGCAAGGAAGTGGAAAAAGTAATGCGAGGCGGTGGTGCACGTGTGGTTCGTTAGCGTGTCTCTCTGAGAATGCTGGTCATACTTCTACCCGGTAGAGACCAGAGCCTTCTTGCACGTGCAAATCGTTCACCCGGGAAAATCAGTTCTCTGGCATGCCAGCGTCCAGGCCTCGCAGGACCTCGATCGTCTCCTCGACACACCGATATGAACCACCTCGAACATATCCCTGACGACATGCCTCACACAGGACGAGTAAGTCCTCAAAATCATCATGGGAAGCAAGACGGCGACGCGCCCGCTGGCCAAGGGTTCCCTCCCGATAGGCATGCCCGACGGACAACGACTCAAGAAACCACCGCGTACGCGGTGTAATCAATCCCTCAAGCGCGGTGAGGCCTGCCGTCAGCGGATCTTTTCGGTCAATCGCCAGACCAACATCGTGCACAAGCGCTGCCGTGAGCAATTCCTCATCAAAGCATCGCTCAGCCTCAACCCGTTGAAATGTTTGCAGCGTCTGCTCAAGAACATCCCCTTCAAGACCATTTGCTTTATGCAATCGCACATTTGACAACGGCCGCACAAGCTCAAGGATCCTGTCGAATCGATCGCCAATCAGGTGACTAAACCCACCGCGAATCTCACGATGGCTCGGTAGCTCATGCTCGGGCACCCACCCACGAGTCAACTTCCGTGCTGCACGAAATCGTGAACGCTGAGAATCTAACCCCCTCGACACCAGACGGGATGCCTCCAGGGCAATGCGACGACGTAATTTTTCATCGTGTGAATCTGATTCACTCATCAGTTGGTGAGCTGATCGTTCGCCAGCGAATATTTCGAAAACTTGCCTCAGTGGCGTACGTCGCCACACCCACGGGGCATGAAGGAAGCATTTCGGCTCGGACATCAAAGGTATGACCATCCCGTTCCTGTTCAACCACTTTTTCGTCATCAATAAAACACACAATCGTTTCCGATGTGACCTGCACACGAATGGTGTACCACTGATCGGATTCAAAATCTCCAGCTGTCGTGGTGTCATTTTCAGCAGCATCATAGCCGTCCACACTGGAGAGCCCGACAATCGTTCCGCCCCAACCGCCAACAATAAGTGAACACACACCTTCACCAACCGGAAAGGTCAGGCCACAGAAAAAATCAAACCCATCATCACGCCGTGCATCAAGTTCGAGTTCGAAGTCTGTACGAGGAAAGTCTCCCGTCCACGTAATGCCACTCATATCCGAACCAATGGCGATGTCTAAGACCCCATCCTCAATGGTGACCTCCCCTTCACCACCGAATTCTGTGGGTTTCCATTTACCAAGTGTTGTGCCATCAAACAGCGATTCCCATTGGGCACCATCCGCGATCGAGCTCCCCGCAAAAAAGCCGCAGAACACTGCAAGAAGAACATAGTGCACTATCCCACTGGTCATTTTGTGATTCATCGTGTGTCTCCTCATGACAAGACATCATGGTAACACAAGGAACCATAACACCTCTACTGCCGCGGCATGGTATGCGGACGAACCCTCTCACACATGTACAGTGTGAAGCGAGTCGAGCCAAATCGAACACTTTCGGCTGTGCTTCGAAGGAACCATGTCCAAGAGCAATGGCCTTGCATGACTGACTCCATACCCACTCCTGCATGACATCACATCCAAATCAGAGGATTGCAGTGTCAAAGTATTCCCCAACCGA
>CACORA010000054.1 GCA_902629495.1 Planctomycetaceae bacterium | reverse complement strand
TATTGGTGATGATACCGAAGTATTTCCTAATGCCGTTCTGTATGCAGATACGGTTGTCGGCAAGCGATGTATGATTCACGCCGGCGCTGTTCTGGGTGCAAATGGCTTTGGTTATAAGGTAACAGGAGATGGCTATGCCCTGTCAGCGCAATTGGGATGGATTGAGGTTGAAGATGATGTAGAAATTGGAGCCAATGCAACGATAGACAGGGGCACATATGGCCCAACAACGATCGGCTGCGGCACAAAAATCGACAACCTTGTGATGATTGCTCATAACTGTCAAATCGGTGAGACCAATATGATTTGTTCTCAGGTTGGGGTTGCTGGAAGCACGAGTACAGGTAGTTGGGTGGTCATGGCAGGACAATGTGGAGTCCGTGATCATGTACATATTGGTGAAGGTGCCGTTCTTGGTGCGCGTTCCGGTGTTTCAAATAATGTGCCATCAGGAGTCACAGTATTGGGAGAACCGGCAATCGAACTTCGTGAACGCAAACTTCAATTGGCTGCAATGAGCAAGTTGCCAGAAATGCGAAGGCAGCTGAAAAGGATGGCGGTGAGACTTGAGGCAATCGAACAGGCCACGCATCAAGGGACGGTTGATGGTGATGTAGGCGGAGCGGCGGAGGCGGCATGACAGTGGTCGAGCACCATAATCTTCTTGATGGAGAGACGGTAGGCATTCTTGCTGGGTGGGGTCGTTTTCCAGTCGCAGTGGCAGAAGCTGTTCACAGACGCGGTGGAAAAACTGCGATTCTCTCCATTCGTCACCATGCGAATGCAATGCTACAAGATGTTGCCGATTATCATGGATTCGTTGGTGTTGCTGAAATTGGGAAAGCAATTGATTTTTTTAGGCGAACAAACTGTGATCGGGCCACAATGGCCGGCAAAGTGCACAAGTCAAAACTCTTTGGAAGACATGCATGGATACGGCACTTTCCAGATTGGGTTGGACTGAAAACATTTTGGCCACACTTCATATCTCGTAAAAGTGATAACAGAGATGACTCACTGTTAGGTGCTATAACCAATGCATTTGATGGCGCTGGGGTCAGAATGGTTCCTGCTACAGATCTTGCTCCTGAGTTACTTGCATCCGAAGGAGTTCTTGTTGGTCGGCCTCTTACGAGCCTGCAAGAAGCCGATGTGCTATTTGGTTGGCAGCTTGCAAAAAAACTTGGACAGCTTGATGTTGGTCAGACTGTTGTTGTGAAGAATAAGGCTCCAATGGCTCTGGAGGCTATTGAGGGCACTGATGAGTGTATTCGTCGAGCCGGTCGGCTCTGTGAGGCTGGCGGTATGGTGGTGGTCAAAGTAGCAAAGCCACAGCAGGATTTTCGCTTTGATATGCCAACTATTGGAGTCGGCACGATCCAGTCGCTCCGTGAAGCAGGTGCAACTGTCTTGGCTGTTGAAGCTGGAAAAACAATACTTGTTGATGTTGATGAATTGATTAGCTTTGCACGTCGAAGTGGCATTTCCATTGTGTGCTACTATGACGACGAAGGTCATCCTTCGTTCGATGCTTCAGTAGATGTAGCCTAAATAGCATATACTCATCATTATGAAGAACCACATTCTTTATTATGGCGCAGTAGTATCTCTATGGTTTGTTCCGTGCGTTGCTCAATTGCCCACCAAACCACTGCCAATCGATTCCAAGATTGATCGGTCTCAGGAGATCCCGGCTCCTAAGCCTTTTTACATGGGCCGGCAAATAGCCCAAACGATGCATTACTCTGGTGCCCCATGGTTAATGCGGGAAAGCCGTCAACGAGAGGAAGACTGTCGACAGTTGCTCGAAGCACTGGACATAAAGCAGGGGCAGTCTGTGTGTGACATGGGGTGTGGAAATGGTTTTTATACGCTTGAGTTAGCACGAGCAGTTGGTCCGACAGGCACGGTGTATGCTGTTGATATTCAGCCTCCAATGCTCAAAATGCTTTCTGGGCGCGCAAGTGTTGTAGGCTTTGTGAATATCAAGCCAGTCCTTGGTACAGTGGTTGATCCTCGACTTCCAAAGCAGAATCTTGATTTAGTGCTCTGTGTAGACGTGTATCATGAATTTTCACATCCGACTGAGATGTTGACGAAGATACGGGAGTCGCTTTCGGAGACCGGCCAGTTGGTGTTGGCCGAATTTCGTGCTGAAGATCCAACTGTTCCTATCAAGCCACTGCATAAGATGACAAAGAAGCAGGCTCAACGTGAACTTCAGGCAAATGGTTTTACGCTCGTTCGAGAGTATGATCGACTCCCATGGCAGCATCTGCTTTTTTTTCAGGTCAAGAAAAAGACTCCTGATAAAGAATTGAAAAATTAGTCTGCTGGTGTATCAGATGTGTCATGTGGCGGTAGTCGGCATTCGCCATCACTACAGGATCCGGCAATGGAGAGCCGATAACGTGCGATAAAGGCATAGAGTTTTTTCCAGAGAGGAAGTGATCCTGGAATATGAAGAAGTAGTGCGAGTGGCCACAGTAAGGGGATCTGCCGGGAGAGATAGCGAACAGCATCAGCACCACCTCGAGCGCGTCCATGTGGGTCAACCACATACATCTGCTGCATAAGTTGGTCGTGTGAGATTTCGGGAAAGAGCTCAGACGCTTTTCCTGTGTGAAATGAGATACAATCCAGACGATGCCCTACAGAGAGTGCTTTGAGAATCGCAATTTGACTTCTACAAAAGCGACATTGTCCGTCGTATAAGACGGTATCTCGTGTCGGATGAAACGTTGTCTCAATCATGGCTGGTATGACCTTTTTTCTACCAGCATTATAGACCGTTGATCAACTATTCCTTGATAAGGGATTTTGGCAATGTTGCAAAGTGAAGGATTGTTACAGCTCCTGCTGAAATAAGTGTCCAGGGAGCCCAATCGGGAGCCATGAAGACGAGAGCATTTCCTCTACCACTGAGTGGGAGAATCGTTGCAGAGTCGATAACAAGTAACTCTATGCCGAGTACACAAGCGAAAATGCCTGCTGCGAGAAAAAAACTTTTCCACATGAGTTCGATCAATGCACACCCTGTGGGCGGCATGTCCTTTTAAAAAGCAGTTCCCCGGCCACGAAGAACCTAAAAGCATCATCGACACTCGTCTTGTATTGGTTCAACGGTGACGTATCTGCGTTGACTGTGCCGATTGTAATGAATGCGAGGGCCCGTCATCATGATGTTGCAATACTATTCTTTTGAACGCATGAGAAAATATCACATTTGCTGGTCATGGCGGGAGACTTAGGAGGTCCCGCCGCCTGCATCATTTTTATTTTGAACAGATGAGGATTCGGTTCCATCGTTTTGATTTTGGGCTGATCGTGCCGCGCGCCGTTCCCCAGTTGTTCCAGGAACAATTTGTGGTGATCCGATCGAAGGCTCGATGATTTCCTTAAGTTCATCGCCATCTATTACTTCACTTTCGATAAGCCGGTTCGTAATAGCTTCAAGAGCAGTACGTCGTTCTTCAAGAATACGACGCACCTGATTCATCAGAGTGTCGACAATACGCTTCACTTCTTCGTCGATTTCACGAGCAGTTTCCTCGCTATGTGGACGAGCGCTTTGTACCTCAGAGGATGATCCCACAAGAAATGGTGAGCGAGGGTTTTCACGATACGTCACGCGACCAAGGCGACTCATTCCATAGTCCATCACCATAGATCGGGCAATTTCACTTACCCGTTCAAGGTCATTTTGAGCACCTGTCGAGACATCATCGTAAATCATTTCTTCTGCAATCGTTCCCGCAAGAAGAACTTGAATACGGCTTTCGAGTTCAGATTGAGTGTGAAGGTAGCGATCGTCTTCAGCACGTTGCATCGTATAACCAAGAGCAGCAAGCCCCCTGGGAATAATAGAAATCTTGTGCACGGGATCTGTATTTGGGAGTGAGAAAGCAACAAGCGCATGAGCCGCTTCATGATACGCAACACGCTTCTTCTCATCTTCGTGGATCACACGCTTCTTCTTCTCGAGTCCTGCGGTGACTCGCTCAACTCCTTCATTGAATTCATCCATGCCAACACTTGATTTGTTATTGCGAGCTGCCAGCAGGGCAGCCTCATTGACGAGATTTGCAAGATCGGCTCCTACAAAACCAGATGTAATTCTGGCAATTTGAGCAATATCCACATTCGGATCGAGTTTGACATTGGTTACATGAACACGAAGGATGGCTTCTCTTCCACGAACATCAGGCCGGTCAACGAGAACATGGCGATCAAAACGACCAGGCCGGAGGAGAGCAGGATCGAGCGTCTCCGGTCTATTTGAAGCTGCAATCACAATCACACCAGAATTACTTCCAAAGCCATCCATTTCAACGAGGAGTGCATTCAATGTTTGCTCGCGCTCATCATGCCCTCCTACCACACCACTCCCACGAGTTTTTCCAAGTGCATCAAGCTCGTCAATAAATATGATGCAGGGTGACTTAATAGCGGCCTGTTGAAACATATCTCGTACTCGAGCTGCACCAACGCCAACAAACATCTCAACAAAGTCACTTCCAGAGAGACCGAAAAACGGTACACCAGCCTCCCCGGCGATCGCTTTGGCTAATAATGTTTTTCCAGTTCCTGGAGGGCCAACCAGTAACACACCCTTTGGGATGTGACCACCAAGGACCTGATATTTTTCGGGGCTTCGTAGGAACTCAACAACTTCTCTGAGTTCCTCGACGGCTTCGTCAATCCCAGCAACGTCATCAAATGTTATCCCCAAATCTTCCTGGGCATACATTTTTCCACGACTGCGACCAAAAGCCATCGGACTTCCAGCACCGCCAACCCGACGAATCATAAGCCAAAAAATTAGTCCAAAAAGACCTGTGATGAAGAGCATTGGCATCCAACTTCGCCATGGGCTTGGTGGTTCTTCATAGCTGAAAGGCACTCCGTTTTCTGCAAGGAGCTTGGAAAGTTGTCCCTCAGAGTTTTCACTCGGTAATTTGGCAGTTCGAAAACGTCGCAGGTCACTCTTCGGAGTAAGGCGTTGTTCTGGACCATCTGGCTCCGATTCATCACGACTGGATAAAGGGAGTTCTCGAACAGTTCCAGACACTTCAAAAGCACCAATCACAACGTCTTGAAGATCACTGTAGCGGTTAACTTGGAGATTACGACCACTTCCACGAGGAACTTCGATAAACCGGGGAGAGGCGGTTGGATCAGCTTCACTTCGACCCGTCGCCCGGATGAGCTTTTCAAGATCACTGTAAGAAAGATCGACGTCTCCGGTTGATCCAATCAGACTCACCACAAACAAACCAGCAACGGCTGCAGCGATGAGTGACCAAACAAGATTGGACCCTCCAACTGATGATCGGCGATCGCCACTTCGTTTTCCTGTATTATCGCTTTTTTTTACCATGAGGATCTCTGAGAAACGGTTCTAGAAGAAAGCTTATTTTGAGCGGGTTGTTGGCCAACGTCCGGATCTAGCATCCTACGCAGGAAAAAAGACTACGACAAATGCCCGGTTGAATTTCTTCGTGTGGAAGTTTCATACATTAAGGCATAAAATCAGCACACCTATTATAACAGTCATTTCATCTTTTGCCGTTGAGCCACTGCTTTTGCCGCGGCTTCCCTCGTGTCACCATTAACACTTACTTCTGATCGTGCGCCATCCGGACCACCGCTCAATGTAGCGGTGCTTGGTTCAACAGGGAGTATTGGTACGAGTACACTCGATGTTATTGCATCTTCTCATGGACGTTTTGCAGTTTTTCTCTTAGCGGCCCACAGAAGTGTAGAGCAATTAATCAAACAAGCGCATGCATGCCACCCAAAGTGGGTCGTGGTCATTGATCCAGAGGCAGGCCATTCCATTGATACACATTCGTTACCATCAGGAACACAGTTAGCTATTGGGCCAGAATCACTCGACGAACTTGTACAACATCCGGACATCGACCGAGTGGTTTCCGCGATCGTTGGATCTGCAGGCTTACGAAGTACATGGGCAGCCCTTGAGGTTGGAAAAAATGTTGCCCTCGCGAATAAAGAAACACTTGTTACGGCTGGGCCATTGGTGACACAACTTGCGGAAAAGTCTGGAGGTACAATTGTCCCAGTTGACAGTGAACACTCAGCGATTCATCAAGCCCTGCGATGTGGCAATGCTTCTGAAGTTTCTCGCATTGTTCTCACGGCGAGTGGAGGTCCGTTTCGTTGCCGTCCGGTTGACACATTGGGAGAGGTCACGCTCGAAGAGGCGCTCAAGCATCCTACCTGGACAATGGGTCCAAAAATCACAATCGATTCTGCAACAATGATGAATAAAGCGTTAGAGTTGATTGAAGCAAGGTGGCTCTTTGGACTATCTGGTAACAAACTTGATGTTGTGATTCACCCTCAATCAATTGTCCATTCCATGGTTGAGTATGCCGATGGATCGGTGATTGCCCAACTGAGTCCTCCCGACATGAGACTTCCAATTCAATATGCCTTGGCTTTTCCCGAACGTTTTGAGTGTCCTGCTCCGAAGCTGGATTTCAAACAGCATTTTTCACTGGACTTTGAGCCTCCTGATCCAGAACGGTTTCCTGCAGTTAATCTTGGACACGAGGCGGCCACACGAGGAGGTACATGTGGTACCGTACTTAATGCGGCAAATGAAGAAGCGGTTCGGAGTTTTCTTGATGGCGAATTACGATTCACTGATATTACTACGATATGTAGAAGGGTGCTTGATGAGCATCCTTTTTCACAAAGTCCATCTCTTGACGAAGTTCAGCGTCTTGATGAATGGGCCAGACAGGAGGTTATGAAGTGGACATGTGTCTGATGATATTTGGGATGTGTTTGTTTGCGGCAGAATCAGCGGTTCCATGGATTCTTCAACTCTCAAGTTGGGGGGTGATCCTTCAGGTTGCTGGAGGTCTTGGCTTCGTCATTTTTGTTCACGAGTTAGGCCACTTTCTTGTAGCGAAAGCATGTGGTGTGAAATGTGAAAAGTTCTATCTTGGTTTTGATATCGGTGGCATGAAACTGATGAGTTTCCGGTGGGGTGAGACCGAATATGGAATCGGGGTATTGCCCTTGGGTGGCTATGTGA
>CACORA010000053.1 GCA_902629495.1 Planctomycetaceae bacterium | reverse complement strand
CATAACTCTTCCCATACAGTTAGCCTAATTACTCAGGTCAAAATATCGACTATGTGGCTATTTTGACTCCAAATCCGTTGAAAAAGATGGATTATGAGGGAAAAAGGGACACGTGAGGTGTTCGCATCAGGAAACAGAGGCTGTTCGGCGTTGTGACTTTGTATCTCGACGTGGTCCAGTCGATGCCATGGCAACTCGAACGCAACCTGAGCCAAGCAGCTCCAGAAGTTCAGCATACAGAGCATGAGACCATGTAACTTTTTCACCATCCGCCTCCATGAGTACACGTCGGCCGTCGACAAGTTCCAGAACAAGCCGTATTGGAATCGATCCAGGATGACGCTTAAGAATGGCTACTAGTGAATCGAGGGTGTGAGTCGAATGGCGAGGATCAATGAGTTTGATGGAAAGACTTGAAATAGGCTGCTTCCAGACCTCAGCAACAGGCAGCAAATTATTCACGATGAGATTCGTTTCCTCACTACCAACTCTTCGATCAATAGACCCCGTGACAATGATGACTGAATCTGGCTGTATCGTTTCACCAACCCGAGCGTATTCTTCGGGCCAACAAATAGTTCGAACAAGACCTTCTATATCCTCAAGATCGAACATTGCATAACGAGTGTGCGTCGAACCAGGACGAGCTTGTTTTGTATTCGAAAGCCTCAGTGCCGCTACAAGACCACCGATAACTACAGAACCTTTTGATGGAGCAGCGTGAAGCGTCGAGGTGTTGTGAGAACACATGACACCGAGCACATCAGCATATTCTGCAAGGGGATGACTATGGACATAGTATCCAAGGACTTCTTTTTCTTTTGAACGTATGTCAAAGTCAGTCAGCCTTGGCACATCAGGCAGAATACTTGCGGCCTGATCTTGATCATCTGATGGGGCATCGTCGAAAACCTCAAATAAATTTTTTTGCCCACTTCTGCGATCTGCCATTCGTGCGGCTCCTGCCGCAAGTGCCCGTTCAACTCCAGCAAGAATTGCACCGCGATGTTCACCTGAACCTGCAAGAGCATCAAGTGCGCCGGCTTTTGCAAGACTTTCGATTGCTGTTTTATTCACGAGAGATGGATCAACGCGCCCACAGAGATCATACAGATCACTAAATGGACCGTTGGCTTGCCTTTCTTTACAGATGGCAAGAGCAGCCTGCTCACCGCATCCCTTGATCGCTGTCAGACCAAAGAGGATTTGACCATTCGATACCGTGAAATCGACTCCTGATGTATTGATATCTGGAGCGACTACGTCAATCCCCATCCGTCGACAGTCTTCAATGTGTTCAACAAGAGCGTCTTTCTTCTTGAAGTTTCGACCGGGGATATCACCCGACAGCAACGCAGCCATAAACTCAGTTGGATAGTGTGTCTTGAGGTACGCTGTATGAAATGCAAGAAGTGCGTAGGCTGTCGAATGACTCTTATTGAAGCCATACCCGGCAAACTTTTCTATCAAGCCAAACATGTCAGAGGCCGCTGACTTGGAAAGACCTTTTGCTTGTGCTCCTTCCAAAAACTGTTCGCGAAAGGCAGCGATTACCTCTAACTTCTTCTTGCTGATAGCCTTAATACAGGTATACGCCTTGGAAAGCTCAATATCACCGAGCCTCTCCAAAATCCTCATCACCTGTTCCTGATAAACCATGACGCCGTGCGTCTCTGCGAGTACGTCTTCCATGACTGGATGAAGAAACTCAGCCTTTTTTCGGCCATGCTTTACGTTGACATATTCATCAACCATTCCACCCTCGAGAGGACCTGGTCGATACAGGGCATTCACCGCCACAATGTCAAGAAAATGATCTGGCTTCATGCGCTGAAGCAGATCACGGATACCACCACTTTCGAGCTGAAAAATACCCTTTGTTTCTCCACGACAAAGTGTGTCAAAGGTTTCTTTATCTTCTAGTGGAAATGCGAATGGATCAGGACGCACGCCTCTTGTTTTTTCAATAATATCGAGCGTTTTTGCAACCACCGTGAGGTACCGCAAACCGAGAAAGTCCATCTTCATCAAACCGGCTCGTTCAACATCCCCCATCGCCCACTGAGTGATAACTTCTTCTTTTCCAGTCACTCGCTGCAGGGGAACATATTCCACGAGTGGTCGATCGGCGATGACAACCGCAGCAGCGTGAGTACCAACGTTTCTCGCTAATCCTTCAATGCGACCTGCAAGATCAACCAATTCTGCGACGTCTTGATCATCTTCACACGCGGCAGCCAACTGGGAACCGGGAACCGTTGCTTCTTCCAACGAAATGCCAAGTTGGTCAGGCACAAGAGCCACAATTTGATCAACGCGCGGGACTGGCATACCAAGCGCACGGCCAACATCTCTGATCGCCGCTCGTGCAGCTAATGTTCCAAACGTTCCGATCTGAGCAACATTTGCTTCACCATATTTTTTCTTTACATAGTCAATGACCTCGCCTCTTCTTTGCTTACAAAAATCGATGTCGATATCCGGCGCCTCAAGGCGATTGATATCAAGAAAACGCTCAAAGAGAAGGTCATACTCAAGAGGACACACATGTGATAGATAAAGAGCATAAGCCACCAATGCACCAACTCCTGAGCCCCTTGCAGAGGCCGGAATATTATTTTCTCGTGCGTGGCGTACAAAGTCCCATACGATGAGAAAGTAACTGGCAAATCCAAGCGTATCGATAACTCCCAGTTCTCGATCAAGTCGATCCATGACATCGGCGTGTAACTCACTGTTCACAACACCATCAGCCCAACGTTTTGGAATAGCGTTATAACGCTCCCTCAATCCATCAAGGCAAAGTTGACGTAATTCCTGAGATGCCGTCCGACCGCTTGGTAGATCAAATCCTGGGAAATGGCGTTTCCCCATATCCAGGTCAATTGAAACGGAATCTGCTATCTCCTGAGTGCGTGCCACCGCACCAGTAATCGTAGAGCGATCTAGACCTTCAAATGATGAATGCATCTCCGAGGGACTTTTGAGAAAGAATTCACTTGAATCCATTCGCATACGAGTCGCATCACTACGGAAGCGGCCTGTGTTGACGCACAATAAAATATCTTGAGCTTCGGAATCTTCTCGATTCACGTAATGGCAATCACATGTTGCCACCGGCGGAACTCCTGTTTCACGGGCAAGCTCAAGCGCAACATCCGTAACCTGTCGTTGAATATCGAGACCATTGTCTTGAATTTCAATAAAGTATCGATCACCAAACGTCTTTTGAAACCATCCGATGATATCCCGTGACTGCTTCAAAGATTCTTGTTGATCATACGATGTTCCAATCAAGGAACGACTGAACTCACTCGACAAACACCCTGAAAGACAAATGATGCCTTCGTTGTGAGCTGACAGAATCTCTCGGTCAATTCGTGGCTTAAAGTAGAAACCCTCAAGGTATGCCTTTGTGGCCAGCTTTAATAAATTGGCAAATCCAACTCGATCTTTTGCAAGAAGCGTAAGATGGTAACTCGACTCCTTCTGATTCCCTGCATCTTTTTGAAATCGACTTCCCGGAGCAATGTAGGCCTCATAACCAATGATGGGATTAATTCCTGCCTGCTGGGCTGCTGTGTAAAATTCGAGCGCCCCATGCAGATTGCCATGATCCGTGATTGCCAAGGCATTCATCTCAAGCTCAACGGTACGATTGATAAGACGTTCAATCGTACTGGCGCCATCGAGCAGACTGTAGTGACTATGACAGTGTAAGTGGGTAAAAGGAAGCGTGCTCATCCATGTGCCTCACGAAAACCTCAAGTCTACTGCATGTCGTCCCCGGGTTCACTCACCTTTCTCAAGAGTTCGGCCAAAGTAGCCTGAAGGTCGAGAATAGCTTGCCATGGAGCAAAGTCGATTTCGACTGATTCCCCACCTGGTCGCTTATATGCCGATTCGGTCGCTTCTCGAAGAGCTGCTTGTATGTAGTCAAATAGTTCAGCAAGCTCTGCTGCCTGCGAGGGCCCTAGGGGTGATGGCAGTGGAGGTGGCTCCGCTGGAAGTAATGGGATTCTGGCCTCATTAAGTTCTTCCACTACTTCAGAATCACTATCACGTTCATTGTTACTAATTCGTTCAAGTCGATCACGCATGACCCGAGCTTGTTCTGCATTCGCTGGTGAAAGCCGTGATGCAATATCGGCTATTCTCCGCTCAATATCAGAATGAGATCCAACGAGTAAGACAGAACGACCAAGCGCGATGATGTCTCCATCACGAATAATTCTTACCTGAATCTCTTCACCGTTTACTTTTGTTCCATTCGTACTCTCTAAGTCGGTAAGAACAATCTTGTCATTATCGCTCTGCAGTTTCAGGTGATACCGACTAATTCGGTCATCATTCAGCTGTATCGTATTGCCTTCTTCTCGCCCGATCGTCACGGGAGTTGCAAGAGAACCATACGCCTTGCCTCGGTCAGCACCATGAAGGATACGAAGGGTGATGGCAGCCATTGGATGGACCTAGAGGATGACGACAAAATAATCACGTTCTGGTACAAGAATAACCTACTTTTTTGTTTTCGCTCGAGTAAGAATGCATTCCCGCGCACATTAGCCGCAAAATCGTTACGATCATCCCTGATGCGTCCGTAGCTCAATTGGATAGAGCATCGGTCTTCGGAACCGAGGGTTGCAGGTTCGAGTCCTGCCGGGCGTACTCTTTCTCTCGGGCGAACTCGGCACCCTCTAGACGTTTTGCTCTCAGAAAAACTCTGGATTGCCCTCTATTTACGCAGAAGAGACGCCCAACCAACTTATTGCCGATATGTTTTTCCCTAGCTGCCGCATAGCACTTAGGACCTCGTACAGAATCGAAACCATATATCATGCCAAACGACATCTATGATGCCATTGTTGTCGGAGGAGGCCACAACGGATTAGTGGCAGCTTGCTACCTGGCAAAATCAAAAAAGAAAGTTCTATTACTCGAAAGCCAGGACACTCTCGGTGGTGCCACCACGAGCGTTAAGACCTTTCAAGATTACGACGCCTATCTCTCACGGTATTCGTATCTTGTTTCACTGCTACCTGATCAGATTATTTCTGATCTTGGTATTAATTTCTGTACATTGCCTCGCCCCGTCGCTTCATGCACACCGTACCAGCGAGATGGTCAACATGGTGGACTGCTTATACATCGTGAATGGGATGCGACAACAGCAGAAAGCTTCTATCAACTCACCGGAAGCACACGCGACAGCAATGCCTGGCAAACTTTTTACAACGCAGCTGCTGAGTTTGCAAAACGTTTAGCCCCAACGATGCTCCAACCTCTTCGCACTGCTTCAGCACTTAAGGCAAACATAGGGCTTCAAACAATGTGGCAGCATCTCACCGAAGAACCAATTGATGAATTTATTTGCAATCAATTTTCTGATGACCTTATACGTGGTGTTGTACTGACTGACGCACTCATTGGCACCTTTGTTTCAACAGGTGACCTGCAAGCAAATCGGTGCTTTCTGTATCACATTATTGGAAACGGCACCGGTGAATGGAAGGTTCCTCGAGGTGGCATGGGCGTGCTCATTCATGAGCTTCATCGAATCGCACGGAATAGCGGAGTCGATATTCAACTACGATCAAGGGTTGACCAATTGGAAAGTGGTTCCAATGGTGTGGCTGTGAAAACAGTATTGGGGAAACGGTACACCGCAAGAGATCTGCTATTTGCCGCTGCTCCTCAACACCTAGCACGGTTACGCAATCTGATGGAGCCTGCTTCGTTAAGTGGTGCTCAAATAAAGATCAATATGCTCTTAACCCGACTCCCACAACTCAAAGCAGGAATTGATCCAAACCGTGCATTTGCTGGTACGTTCCACGTGAATGAAAGTTACTCTCAACTGGAGGCTGCCTATCGAAATGCACGTCATGCACAAATACCCCACCCCTTGCCGCTGGAAGTGTATTGTCACACACTCACCGACTCAACTATTTTATCGGATGAACTTATTCAGAAAGGGTTTCATACGCTCACCCTTTTTGGTCTTCACACTCCCATAGAACTCTTTGAAAAAGATCCTGAGAAAACCAAAGCACGTGTGACCCAAAGAGCGCTTACCAGCCTCAATGACTATTTGCTCGAGCCTATTGAATCTGTGCTGGCACCGTGTTCTGATGGCTCACTTGCTATCGAAGTAAAGACACCTATCGATCTCGAAACCGATGTAGCACTCCCTCAAGGAAACATCTTCCACCGCGATCTCGATTTTCCTTTTCTTGAGGATGACAGCCTCTCCTCCGAACAAGCGCTTTGGGGTGCAGAAACTGATGATCCACATATTTTTCTTGCCGGATCAGGAGCACGACGGGGCGGTGGCGTCAGTGGCATTGCCGGCCACAATGCGGCGATGGCGCTACTTTCAAAAGATTCTTAAATCAGTTGGTGCTGTATTCAGAACCTTTCTGAATGACCAAGATTATCCCAACAAGGAAGCATCAAATCATCGAGTCGTGGCGAAGGTGACATCCCGCGACACCAGGCGAAAGGCGTTCGGCAGGTCCCTTGCATCCAGCCTCACAATCACCGAGTGTGAACCTCTCGAGAGTTGGGTCGTAAAATGCTTGCCCCCATTAATTGCCTGTCCATTCACCCAAAGATCCGCTTTATCTGGCCCATTCGTACTGAATGTCACCTCACCATCGTCTACAACTACTACTTTGGTTCTCAAATACACGTGGACCAGCGAGATGTTATGCGGTTGCTTTGTCATGGCAGCTAACTGGCTACCGAAAACAGTTCCATTTACGCGAGAAAGCAATGGCATCCATCCTTCAGCGAGCTGACCTGAGACAATTCGATCCACGCCCCCCTGCTCAATACGATGGGTTCCAGCCAGCACATCATATACACGAGCGACACCACCTTGACTCGCATCATAGTTGCCTGGTCTACCAAGTTGTGTAAGGAAGGAAATGAGATCAATCTGTTCTTGCTGAGTCAATCGATCGACAAGTCCTTCCGGCATAAGCGACTTACCTGGCTTCTGAAATTCGATATCATCCTGAGACAAACGAATAAGTTTATTATTGGCATCACGAAGAACTAATTCCCCGTCACTACTTTGAACGACAATACCAGATACAACCAGACCATCTGTCGTAAGAACATTGACGGAGTGGTAATTTTCTTTGATCTTTGCATTTGGCTTAAAGATTGATTCCACCACGTAATCGATTGGTGCACTCGTCCCCAAACTCGTCATATCTGGCCCAACTTTTCCACCAACCC
>CACORA010000052.1 GCA_902629495.1 Planctomycetaceae bacterium | reverse complement strand
ATGGGACTGAAGTCCTGCCGTCAGTCCTGCAATATTAAATGTAATGGTCCCTGTCTGGGACGCATGCCACAGAACAATCGTAAGCAGACCAAGAAATGAAAGAACACTTCCTGTCAGGGTGTAAATAAAGAATTTAATGGCTGCTTTTCGCCGCTCTTCATGGCCCCATATTCCAATAAGGAAAAAAAGTGGCACGAGAGTAAATTCAAAAAACACATAAAAAAGAATAATATCCTGAGCAGCAAAGACTCCGAGCATGGCTGACTCGAGCAAAAGCAGCAGAATATAGAACCCAACTGATTTTTGTTTGATGGCATCCCAACTGACAAGAACAGCTGTCATTGAAAGCAAAGCAGAGAGACCAAAAAGCCAAATCGAAAGTCCGTCGAGACCAAGCGATAGACGAATATCGAACATGCCGTCCACGAGCCATGGCAGTTCAATATGTGCAAAGGAATCCGATGAGGTAACGGACGTAGGTTGTTCCAGAAACCGAAACACAAGACAACCGGTTGCAATGAGTGTGATCACAGTAGTGATTGCGGCACTCTGTCGTACGGCGACATATCCTCGACTTCCCATGAGCCACGCTACGACAGCCCCAGCCAGTGGCAAGAGAATAACCAGCAGTAGATGTGTAGCAGGAGTCAAAATATTCATGATAAAAAACGCAATCCAAAAAATGTCTTAACTTCGAAGTTGCCAGGCAAGAGCAACAACAATGGCAAGCACGCCAACCACACCCGCAAGTGCATATCGCTGCAAAAGGCCAGATTGGAATTGCCGTACGAATGATGCACCAAGTAATGGAATCCGAGCTATCAGTTGGACAAGGCCATCAATTATTCGATTGTCAAAAAATGCAGAAATCAAAGAGAGAATTCGCAGAGAGCGAACAACGAAAGCATCATAGATCTCATCGAAGTAAAACTTTTTTGTGAATAAAACTTGGACTGGGCCAAGGAATCTTTCAATCTGTGGACCATCGCTGCGACGGCCACAATGCCCATACGCAGCGAGAAAAAAACCAATGAATGCGGCCAAGGATCCCTGGATAGCAAGATCCCAGTGAAAGACTGGTTTTGTTGTAGTTGCCATAACAGCTGGTGCGTTAAAAGAAGGTGTTGCACCCAAAAAGGTAGACAAAGCATGGGTACTGAAGAGAAACCAGCCGCTTGTCGCAGATGCGATTGCGAGTAGGACGAGTGGTGTTGTCATGACCAAAGGAGATTCATGGGCATGATCACCGGCTTCCTTCGGTACTCGAGTCGGACCTGTAAACGTCATAAATACAGCGCGAAATGTATAAAAGGCAGTCAGGCCAGCAGTGAAAAGAGCCATCCAGAACAGAGTGCGGTAGGTCATTGGGTGATCGAGCATGCTCCCTTGAAGAGGTTCATCATCTGGCGAAAAGTTTGAGTTGTCAGCCGCAAGGAGACTTGGTGTGACTGCAGAATGTTTCAATTGGCTTGCATGATGAAAAACATGTTGCGTTGGAATAAAAGCATGATCAGCGTCACCATGTTCGATGTGGTGGGCGCTGGGCCAACCTCGTGAGTGAAGACTTGCCAGTATTTCATCCTTGCTGAAAAAGCCTGCAAATGGCGCGATGCCAGCCAGCGCAAGCGCTCCAATTAAGAAAGTGGTTGCCGTAATGGGCATGATCCGTCGAAGACCTCCAAACCGCCGCATGTCAATGACGCCACCCATTGAATGCATGACAGATCCAGCACCCATAAAAAGAAGTGCTTTGAAAAATGCATGTGTCAGGAGATGAAAAATAGCAGCCGTGAAACCAAGAAGAGTGCCAGTGCCAAGGCTGGCAAACATATATCCAAGTTGACTTATTGTGGAATAGGCTAGAACTTGCTTGAGATCGTTTTGAACAGTGCCAATCAAGGCAGCAACAAGGGCCGTTGTTGCACCGATAATGGACACAATTGCAAGGGCATCAGGACACACAACAAAAAGAGGGCAGCTCCTGGCGATGAGATAAACACCTGCTGTGACCATTGTTGCCGCATGAATAAGAGCACTCGCTGGAGTTGGGCCCTCCATGGCGTCTGGCAACCAAACATGAAGTGGCAACTGTGCACTTTTACCACACGCAGCTAAAAGCAGAAGAAGACATATTCCGGTTCCGACAAGGCCACCAACGTATCCAGAGGCATCCGCAAGACGGATCTGGCCAAGAATGCCCGGCATAATGACACCGTCAGTCGAGAATGTGTCATGGAAATTCAGCGTCCCATATGTCATCCATAGAAGAAAGATTGCAACAGCAAGACCAAAATCACCAACACGGTTGACAAGAAACGCCTTCTTTGCGGCCCTTGCAGCTTTGGGCTTGTGAAACCAAAACCCAATGAGGAGATAACTGCATGCGCCAACGGCCTCCCAGAAAATGTATACAAGCAGGAAGTTACTTGCAGCGACAAGCATGCACATTGAGAAAACAAATGCTGATACGAGCGCAAAAAACCTTGGGTAACCAGGGTCATCGTGCATATACCCAATTGAGTAGATTGCAACCAGTAAACCAACAGATGTAATGATTGTGAGCATGGTCGCTGTAAGAGGGTCAACACGCAATGCAACCTGAATTGAAAACGGCTGTGCCCCTTCAACAGATGCCCATTGCCACAGGGTTGAAATCATTTCTATTGGTCGAGTAACACTTCCATGAGATCCATGATTGACAACCTGGGCTGTACCAACAAGGAGGAGGATGGCACAAATGAGTGACGCCCCAATGGAAATCACTGCAGGTACATGACTGCGACAGCCGAGTACGCGGCCAAAGGCAACTGTCAGAATTGCACCCAGCAAGGGGAAAAGTGGTACAAGAATGGGGAGTACGTCTATCATAAAATTTTTTGCTGCAGGACTCAGATATGCTCCCGTTGAAGTGGGTCTTCTTCATTCGCTTCAGGGAGAACACCAGCTGGTGTAAGCGAAGGAAACTTTTTGGGAAGCGTGTCAACAGCAGGTAGTTCTCGATCAATGATGCGATGAAGAGTAGCTTCACGGAGTGATTGCCAAACAGCTGCATCAAGTTCACCAGTTCGTGAAAAAGCTCCAAGTACGAAGACGAGTGCAATAGCAGCTTCACAGGCAGCCACAGTTAAAATGAAAATCACAAGAATTTGACCACCCCAGTCTCCATGATAACGGCTCCAGGCAACAAGGCTTACAGAGATGCCCTGCAACATCATCTCAGCACTTAGAAAAACAACGATCATATTGCGTCGTGTGAGCATGCCGATCATGCCTAAACTAAAAAGTATGGCCCCAACAGTCAGTGCGTTTTGTAGTAATGAAGCCTCAGCCATCAGGGCCTCCGCCTTTCTCGTAGACGAGTCTCTTCACCTCGGGTAACGATGGCAATTGACCCTACAAGAGCAATAAGCAAGAGAACACCAGCCGCCTCAAAGGCAATTAAGTGACGACCAAAAAGTTCAGCTCCGATCCGTGCGACGTGATCCGTCTGAAGAACGTTTGACGAACTCGTTAGCTCATTTCCTGCCATGGATGCAGTGCTCGTGGATAGCCGCCCAATGGAGAGCGATAGAATCCCAAGCAAAACAGCACCGGTGATAGTTGACAAAAGTGGCTCATTTGAGACTCGATCGTAGGAAGCCATTCCAGATGTTTGAGCTAGCATAAGCACAAAAAGAAACATGACAAGAATCGCTCCAGCGTACACAACAATGGTTGCAACACCAAGGAATTGAGCGCCGAGGACCAGAAGGATGCCAGCAACTCCGGCCAGAGAAAGGGCAGACCAGATTGCAGCATACACCGGTGATCGTGACACAATCGTGGCTGCTGCCGATACGACAGCCACAAGTGAAACCAAGAGGAATACAGCCTCATCCCCGAGGCCACCAAGGCGCTTTCCAGCAAGAAGAAATGCAGCCAGTGCGGCAACACCTATCAACGTACCGAGCCATCGAGCACGGCGCTCATGATCGGCTTGCTGGCCGCGTGGTAGGAGTAGCCACAAACTCCAAGCAGATGCAGTCATTGCAATCGCGAGAAGAACTCCGGGAGAGGGCAAAAACATTAGGTTGAACCCTCCGGCGGCACGGGCTGATTCTGTTGATTCTGCTTGAATACCTCTGATTTCATAGGTTCAGCATCTTTTTGTGATGTCATATACCCCAAGTAGTTTCTCTTTACCAAAAATCATTTTCTCTCGGCTTTTGCCCTTGAGGTCGAGAAGACTCGTTAATTCAATGACATCCACTGGACAGGCTTCTTCACACATGCCACAAAAAATACATCTCAACTCAATCCATACCACTTTCATATGGCATTTCCTTTACGGGGCCCTGACGTTTCGGCCCAATGAATTCTGCAAATACCACCAGACCAATAGATACGGTAGCCGCAATTGTGACGAACAGCAGGACGGGGAGGATCGCGTCCATAAGGTAGGTAAGCTTTTTAGAGGGAACGAAGCGTCAAAAGATAAGATATGCGAAAATCAGCGACAAAATACTACATTGTGAAATTACTCACGAAGTCACCGGAAACACAAGCCCGTGCCATGTTACGATTCTCTGAAACCACAGAAAACGTATTTTTTGAGGGGTTTTTGTCTTCCAATCAATGGGCCTCCTTCGACTGAGGGGGGTGCTTAGGATCAGATATACATAATTGTTTACAGGGTGAGGTCAGTGGCGGTGTACATGTGGTAGGGTACGCAAGATGTCTCAGATGACCGATACCCTAGCAGCGCTCGTGCGTCGAGCGAGTGTCAATCCGATGGGCCGACAGGTGTCGGGCCCTCATTATTTGGAGACCCGGGTCAGCGAGTATCTCATGCAGCGGTTTACCGCTGCAGGTCTACCGTGTTTTCGTCATCAGGTTTCTCCAGGGCGATGCAATGTTTACGCACGGCTTGATGCGACCTTGCCCGGAGCACCAGTCATCCTCTGGGATGCTCACCAAGATACAGTTCCGGTAGATGGTATGACGATTGCTCCATTTACCCCTGTCGTGCAAGACGGCAAACTGTATGGCCGGGGTGCCTGCGATGTCAAAGGTGGTATGACAGCAATGCTCGAGGCCTTGGAGCACCTTCGGTCAAGCGAGGCTCCACGATATGCAACTATTTTGTTCGCTGCTACGATTAATGAAGAATTCGGTTTTTCTGGAGCAAAGGCACTTTCGTCATTATGGGGAACCAGTGCCTCTGCATCTTCCTTAAAGCAGTTTGTTGGTTCGGTACCGGACGCCGCCATCGTAGCTGAACCGACAGAACTCAATATCATTACACAGCATAAGGGGGCTGTTCGCTGGCAGGTCCGTATTCATGGGACGGCTTCACACAGTTCTTTTCCAGAGCATGGCAAGAATGCGATTTATCGTGCGGGTCACGTGATTCTTGCCGTTGAGTCGTTGGCAGCAGACTTGACTTCAAAAAACAAAGATAACCCTTGTGGTCCGCCAACAGTCAGTATCGGAACAGTTCAAGGAGGTGTTGGAGTCAATCTTGTGCCTGATCTGGTTGTTCTTGAGATTGAGCGGCGTGTATTACCAGAGGAAATCCCATCCGAAGCCAGAGCTGACGTTGTTGATCGAATCCGATCAGAATATGACGATCCGGCCGTTGAACATATCACACCATTTCTCGAAAGTGGTGGGCTTTCTCATCAGAATCCTGATTCAAAATGTGTTACGGAGTCTCTTTCATCGGCAGCCCGACTTGTTGGATACTCCCCACAATGTTGTGCGGCTCGATATGGGACGAATGCCAGCATCTATGCATCTGTGGGTATTCCATCAGTCGTATTTGGGCCAGGCTCCATTGATCAGGCTCACACTGCAGATGAGTGGATTGAGCTGAAGCAAATTGATCAAGCGATATCCACGCTTGTTGCAACTGTAGCTAATCCCCCGACAGTCGTAGGGGATTTCAATCGTCCTAAATAAAATTTCGTCTTCGATTACCAGATTCCAGCGGCTGCCTTAGAAAACATCAAGTTTGAAGTGATGGCCCTGGTGGTATCGACGTCCTTTCGGGTAATAATTCTGCCAACGTTTGTTATAGACCGGCACACGCATTTCTTGCGGATAGCGGTAATACAAGTCATTTGCGCTTTGATAGTAACCGTCCGCGTAAAAGTTTTGCGGATACCAGACATACGGATAATGGTAAAGGCGATTCCAATCATGGGAGTTGTATGAAGAACCCCATTGATATCCATAGGCCTGTCGGCCTGGAAAATGCTGTTCGCTGAATGCATTCGTAGGAACTAGAAAAATAGCTCCAAATGCAATGGCAGCCGTGGCAATCACGTGCCGTGTCATCAGAATGTCCCCCTGTGTAAAAGAATCTTTCTTATTATCGTCAGCTCATATGATCGTTCTTTATGGAAAAATCGACAAAGCTTGACGGAATCTCATGCATTGCAATCAAAGCGACAGCACGTGTTCGCAATCGGAGATATCAACAATAAAAAGGTGTTGATCAACAATCATCAGCCATTGTGCATGCGAAATTGTGAGTGTTTTCTATGACGGAACATTGCTATTAGTTTGGGGTAAATAGACAGATTTGGTTACGTCCGGCTCTCTTTGCGTGATACATCGCTCGGTCCGCGGCATTGAGTAATGTTGTCTCTGTTGAACCGCAGTTAGGAAACTCAGCAATCCCAATAGAAGCTGTAATTGGATAAATGGGTTGTCCGTCAGGGTGCGTGGTACATGCCGCAAGATGCTTGCGAAAGAACTCAAGTTGCGTACGCGCTTGCATCGATGTCATCCCAGGCATAATGAGTACGAACTCTTCGCCACCATAACGGCACGGGATGCAATTATTTGATGAAAGTTTTTGCAGAAGAGTTGCAATGGTTTGAAGCATTCTATCTCCCGAAATGTGACCATGCCGACGGTTGTATACTCGAAAGCGATCAAGGTCGATCATTGCTAGTGAGAGTGGTGTCTTGTGACCCTGTATTGCGTCAATCTGACGACGTAACTCAGTTTCCATAAAACGTCGATTGTGTAGCTCTGTCAGTGGGTCACGTGTGACAACATCCTTCAGTTCTTCACGTTCTTTTAGGTTCTTTAATATTGGCTCGGTCGTCTCTAAAAATGCCTGTTGCACCAGAGGTGAACCAAGGGAAGAGCTGTTTGTTTCTGCAATTAATGTCTCAGCTTGCAAAACCGAATCACATTCCTGCAAATCCTTTGCGATTTGCCAGAGAAAAAACAAGTCTTGAGGGGTGAGCCGAGCCTCAGGCTCCCGCGCAAGTTCGTCTTGATTTCCTGGCCTTGGCATAAGATGCACTCATTCAATACCAGCAAGAACACTCAGGAAAGAATATCGCATATCGCTGCTAAATGTTATGCA
>CACORA010000051.1 GCA_902629495.1 Planctomycetaceae bacterium | reverse complement strand
GCTCGTCCCGGTGGTGGACGTCCCGGTGGCGGGGCCCGGCCCTCGGGTGGATCGCGTCCAAGTGCACCGAGTCGACCCTCACCGTCTGCGAGACCGGCGCCTAGCCGGCCTTCACCCTCTGCCAAACCAGCAGCAGGATCACGGCCCTCTCCGAGCGGTGATATTCGCAAAAATCTGCCCTCAAAGCCGTCAGGAAATCTATCTGGCGCGGCCAGCAAGGCTGCAGCAGGTGGCCTTTCCGGAAAAGGGTCTGGGGCGATGAAGGATCGAGCAGGCAGTCGACCGACCCAGGGACAAGTTCAAGACTTTCTAAAAGCATCCGGTGGTAACGGTGCTGCAGCCAGCGCGGCAAAGTCTCGTGTCGATGCAGCCAAAACTACATCCGGTTCAGCGGTTTCGGAATTTTTGAATAACAAGGGGACCGGGGCAGCAACCGCTGCAGCCACCTCGTCAAAGAATGTTGCTGGCTCTCGTGCAGATGCAATTTCAAATCGAACCGATACTCGTTCTGATGTGAGGGGAAGCCGCGGTGAGAATCGAAACTTTGCGTCAGATAACCGACAGGATAGGGTTTCTGGTAGAGGAGATCGGCAATCGGTTCGCGTTGAAAACAGGGGTGATGTTCGTACAGATCTGGCTTCGGGTCGGTCTGATCGTCGGACTACTCGACAACAGAATCTTGGTGCTCAAGCAGACTCCATTCGGTCCCAGCTGAACTCTGCTTACGATAGTGGGCTTCATCAAGAATTCTGGTCAGGCCTGCAAACTGGTCATTATTACTTTGACAAAAATCCAATCTTCTGGAGTTGGGCTGGTTTTAGAACCGTGTCTGCCCTTATGCCATGGAACTGGGGTGAGGGTCGTTATTACGACTATGGTTCTGGGGGCATTAGTTATTACGACGGAACAACTGTCATGGCAGATGGTGAGGCAATTCCTGTCAACGAGTATGCTCAACAAGCAGAAGACATCGCGCTCAGTATTCCAGATGCAGAAACTGATTCATCAGATACGGTCGATGAGGATTGGCTCCCGCTGGGTGTCTTTGCTATTGCTCAGGAAGGAAAGCAATCCGTAACACCTACGATGTTTATGCAGCTGGCCATTCGAAATGATGGAGTGGTCGCAGGCACTTATCAGAATAAAGAATCTGGTGAAACGGCTGCGTTGGAGGGAATGGTTGACCAGAATTCACAACGCGTTGCCTGGACATTTTCTGGGAAAAGTTCGCCAATCATTGAAACGGGCATTCAGAATCTGACGATGAATGAGACTCAGATTCTCGTGCATTTCGGTGAGGGTCGTACTGAAACCTATTTGATGGTGCGTGTTGAGAACCCTGAAGCAAAGGGTGGCTCATAACGCTGGCCGTGGTATCGTCACTATCCAATGGTGCATGACTACTACGGATTTGCAGAGCACGTATCACCACACCCGCCCTCTTTCTCCTCTGCAAGCATCCCGAAGGCTACTCGGGCAGTAGCTGCCGTCACACCACTATTAACAGCCGAAGTGACTGCAATCAGCGCATTGAGTTCGTTGTCAGTCAACCCAATACCCCGGGCCTTTTCAACCCGATTTCGAGTGCAAACCTGGCAGCCACGAGTCATTGTCACCGCCAAACCGATTAGATGCTTCTCTCGTTCACTCAGTAACTCCGTGTTATGTGTTTGCTTAATATGATCTACGATTAACGTGTCTTCGTACGGCATGGCTTGTTCCTTTTATCACTGAACGTCATGGGTGCTCTGTTAAATACTTTCTTTACCATATGTAACGCGGGCTTTGATGCAACAACCTCACGGGTTATCTGCAATTTCGCTACGGTTTCTATCGCAAACACATAGAACGTAGAAGCAATCGGCATGCTCATGAAAATGAAAAACTACATTGCTATCTCATGTCTCGTGAGCCTCATCGGATGCAACCTCCTTGGCGTTGATGAGACGACAACGCAACCGACCCAAGCACAGATTGCCCGTTGTCGTGCAGAGATGTACCTACAAAACAACTTGTTGCTGCAAGGTCACAGACCCCGCACCAATATTCCAAACTGAAGTCGTGGATGCTTCCAAGTTCTATAGTGGCTTCACAATCGATGAAACAACAAATGCTCCTTGTTGGAATGCTGAAGGACGCAACCTCTCCGGTGGATATATTGCACTTCCCAAGGCCAGATTCATGGATGTTGGGATTGATGCAACTGACACAAAATCAGTCGTGTACATAAAGTGGAACGAGACATAAGAGACGCATCGTAAAGTGATTCATGGTATTGCCTGTTATATGGGTCGAGCGAGGGTCAGCGTGTCATTGGTGCCTTGAAGACCAGCAAGTCGACTACAAAGCCAGACTATTTTTCATAGTCGAGAAAAATGTTCAGAACTCTGCTACAGATTCCCAACTGTTGAGTTTCCTTATGGGGAACGTACAGGCTTTTTGAGAGCATTCGGGAGGAGGGGATTTGTAGCTCGTACAATAAGAAAATCAACTAACGCCTGACATTGGAAATAACCTTTCCAGAATGAGTGACCCTGATCATTTGCGATGATCAGCTCAACAAGTGCGCCTTTTCCAAATGATTCATAGCGCTTCTTCAGTTCTGCTGAGTTTGTTTCCAACGGAACAACCTTATCAGCATCACCGTGAATGATGCAGAAGGGAATATCGGCCTTGGCGAGGACATCTATTTTTTCAATAGGACAGAGCACAGATGCCTGCGCATCGAGTTCTTCCGGAAGAAGACCATAAGCCGCTGCTGCCTTTTCAACACCGGGATATGTTCGCCAGTCGAATACTGGATAGATTCCTCCAACCCCAGCAGTCCATTCTGGATGCGTGATAGCCCACGCACTCGCCCAAAGACCACCCCGACTTCGTCCAAACACTACTGGTTTTTCTGAGTATCCTCTCCGAACCATCTCCTTGTGAAGCGCCTCGGTGGCCCTCACTGCTTCAGGACTCCCATACGACTCACCGGTATCAATACCAGCCACGGCAACACCTGCTGAAACAAGTTGTTGATGCATCCATAATTCAGCTCTATCCGGATATGCCGGTAACGTGGGAGCATAGAGTACCCATGGCTTATCGACTGTTTTCCGTGTCTCATCTGGGATAAAACGGAAGGCTTGCCACCCATCTACTTCGAAAACCTCACCTGGTAAAATGAGGTTTTTCAAAGGGACTTCCCGTGTGCTTTCAATCGCTTCTACACTGTCGTTCATAATGAGTAGAAGACCGATCACCATTGCTACCTGTTTCATCGCCAGACCTTCATAATGTTCTTATAATCCTATCTTTTTCTGACCGGTCACCGAGTATTCAAAGCATACGTGATCCTTCGCAGAGCATAAATACAACGGAATGAACACTCCTCCCCTTCCAATTGAACATATCCAGCTTCTACTCAACTCTTTTGCTCAACTGCTTGACCGAGACCTTATATCTCGTAGTGGGTCTCCTCAAGATCAGGCTGAACGGCTTTTTAACGCGGCATTTGTGATTATTTCACATGACGCCTCCCCCGACCCTCTGCTTAATTTCGGCAATCACACAGCCCTCATGTTATGGGAAATGCAATGGAATGCATTTATTCAGACACCGTCACGCATGACTGCTGAACCCATGCACCAGGAAGAACGATCACAACTCCTATCCCGCACTCGAAAATATGGTTTTGTAGATGATTATTCAGGAATCCGCATTTCAAATACTGGAAAACGTTTTTTTATTGAACAAGCAATTGTATGGAATCTCACAGATTCAAATGGAGTCTTTTGTGGCCAAGCAGCTACATTTGATCAATGGAAACCACTTTGATTCCTCTAATCTAGTGTAACCACAGCCTTGAGAACACCACTTGTTGGTTCAAGAAGAGATGGAAAAACCTTGTCTGTTTCCTTGAAGGGAATGTGGTGCGTGATCCAAGGTTGTGTATCGATACTTCCTTCTTCAATCAGCTTGATGATTCGGCTGAAATCACGTGAAAGAGCATTCCGACTTGCCAATACTGACAGTTCACGGCGATGCATGATGGGTGCATGTGGAAACATAACATCTGCCTGTGTGATACCAACATAGACCAGTCTCCCACCAAAACTGCAAAACTTCATCGCATTCGCCATACTGATATTGCTGCCAGTTGCATCAATCACAACGTCACACATTTGATTGTCTGTCAGGGCAGCTATTTTTTTCTCATCGTGCTCCGCACCTTCTGCCACCACCGTATCCACAATGCCCATCTTTTCTCGCACAAATGTAAGCCTGTCTGCAGCCATATCCATAACAATGACTCGCGCACCTGACAGCTTTGCAAATTCAAGGGCCGACAACCCGATAGGACCAGCACCGATAATCAGAACATTTTCTCCCTTCGTGAGCCTACTGCGATCAACGGCATGGCACCCAATGGCAAGTGTTTCAACAAGTGCATTTTGTTCATGTGTCAGGTTTGGAGAGAGATGGAGCTTACGTGCTGGGACTATGAAAAGCGGCCTGAGTCCTCCATCACAATGAACACCAAGTGTCTGATGATGCTCACAACAATTTGTGAGTCCTCTTTTGCATGAATAGCACTTTTGACAGTTTATATACGGTTCCACACAGCAACGATCACCTGCCTTCACGTTCTCGACATTTTTCCCTACTGCTACCACCTCGACCCCGAGTTCATGACCAGGAATCCGCGGATAACTAAAAAATGGCATTTTTCCAAGATAGCCACCGTAGTCGGTCCCGCAGATCCCGACTGCATACACACGCACCAAAACATCATCAGCATCTGGTACCTGTGGTTCTTGAATCTCTTGGAATAAAAACTGTTTTGGCTTTGCTAACAACAACGCTTGCATGAGTTCCTTTCAGGCGAAGGCCTTTTCTTATGACAAACCATAAAAATGTTTGGCGGTCTGACCCCAAATGCGCTGCTGCTCATCTTGTGAAAGTGATTTGAGAAAATCTTCAACCACCCCAATGACATCAGCATATTCACCTGCCAACAAACACACAGGCCAATCACTGCCAAACATCAATCTCTCAGCACCAAACGCCTTGAGTGCGACCTCCAAATAGGGCTTGAGGTCCTTTACGGACCATGACTGCCAGTCTGCTTCTGTCACGAGACCCGAGAGCTTGCAGTAGACATTATCATAACGAGCAAGAGCGTTCAGATCACTCGACCATTGTTTGATTTCATTCTTTTTTATGCGCGGCTTGGCAAGGTGATCAAGTACAAATAATTGATCTGGCATTCGTCCGACAAGTTGTGTTGCTACCATCAATTGAGGTGGATAGAGCAATAGATCATACGTGAGACCCCAGTTGTGTAAGTGCTTCAAGCCACTCACAAAAGCTTCACCCAGTAGGAACTGTGGGTCGGGCTCATCCTGCACAACATGGCGAACACCAACAAACTTTTTATGTTGTGCAAGGTCCGTGAGATCATTCACCACATGTTCACTTCGGAGATCCACCCAACCAACAACACCTTTTATAAAATCTGTTTTTTCAGCCAACCCAAGAAGCCAATGACTTTCTTGTATTGATTGCCTGGCCTGCACAGCAACCGATCCTGAAATACCACACGGTGTTGCAATCTCTTGCAAATCTGATGGCAAATAATTCTTGGCCAATCGCTCCATGCCACTTCCAATCCACGGATATTCCGATGGAGAATACTTCCAGAAGTGCTGATGGGCGTCTATTCGCACGTGCTTTGATTCAGTTGTCATCGGCGTCACATCCACGTTTTATCTGAAGTTGGAACTGTCAAACTTGTCGACTGGTCTGTTTCTTTACCGATGCTCCCGTCGGTGTGCCTCGTGTCCATACACGATTCATCACAACACAGAACATTCTGAATACCCCAGCCACCTCTATAAATACACTAGTTATTTTCTGGAAGACCCTCAATGTGACCTATGTTCTTCACGGGTTCAAAAATCTCTTGCACGTCACGTAAAAGTGTCTCATCTATCGGCTCTGCTGCCCACTCTGCCCACGCTCGTACATTCGATGGATTGGCACTCCCGGCAATCGTTGTCGCGATATCAGGATTTGCTATTGAAAATTGAATTGCCAGTTTCGCAATTGAACTTCCACGTGACTGACACAACGCAGCGGCTTGTCGCGCAGCCTTTTTTACTTCTTCTGGTTCTTTGAGCCATGCCGGCAGTGGTGCATCTGTAAGTAAACGGGCACTGAACGGACCTGCATTCATGATTCCAATGCCTTTAGACTTTAATGCTGGAATCGTTTCGTCAGCAAAGCGGGTATTTTGAAGCGTATATTGATTGTAATTGAGTACACAGTCCACTTCGGCCTGATCACAAATAAACGGAAATACTTTTTGTGGATATCCACTAAAGCCAATACATCGGACCTTTCCAGACTTCTGAATCTTTCGCAATGCTGGTAGTGTTTCATCAACAATTTGTTGCATAGGTACAAACTCAATATCATGACAAAGGATGATATCCAGATGATCTGTGCCCAGTCGATGTAACGAAACGTCCACACTTTCCGCGACTCGTTTTGCAGAAAAATCAAAGTGCTCGAGTGTATACCTTCCAAGTTTTGAGCAAAGCAGATAGCGTTCACGAGGAATATTCTTGAGGACTATGCCAAGTAACACTTCACTCATGCCACGGCCATAAAATGGACTGGTATCAATGAGATTCATACCACAATCAAGGGCGGACTGAACACTTCCAACAGCTTCTTCAAATGTAATTGAACGGAATTCCTGACCCAGAGAGGATGCACCAAAGGCTAAAATAGGAATTTCAAGGCCTGTGTTTCCAAGCATACGCGTCTTCATCTAAGACAATCCTTCACGTGAGAATATTTGTGTCATCTGGACTCAGCAGTGTGATGAAACAGAAGACTAAAAGGTTCTGCATCCGACAGAAAGGAGGAGATTTGCCCAGGGTTCCGTATCCGCTGTCTGAATAGTGAGTACATGGTCGTCTGATGACACAGCTTCATAGAAATCCCATTTGACAATGGGCTGCAGTTCACAGGAAGACGAAGCCTTTTCTAGAATACGTCGATACACATCCCATACGGGAGGATCTCCAGGAGTCGCTTCTGCATAAGAATCTGCACGATCGACACCCATCGTATTCACTGCATCAATTTGTACTGCACCAAGCACCGCTTCAAAAACCTGCGCGACGGTTGGTATTCCAGGCATAAGCTGGAGTGAAATAAGTTCTGCTCGAGCACCTTTTTTATTTGCTGCTGGGTAATTTCCATCAGCAATTAAGACTGTTGAGTGATGACCTGCCTGAGCGAGGGACTTGAGAATATCAGGATGCAAGAGTGGTCCGTTGAGCATAAAGCCACCTCTATTGGATGTACTTTTGAAGGCTGTTTATTGTTTGCTTGGCAGCATCGTTTGATGTTGGCAACGGAAAAACCTCTGCAGAAAGGAAACCCTTGAAGCCTACAGATTGAAGAGCTGAGACGATGGGCTGGGGATCCGTATGTCCCATTCCAACTGCACGACGATTTGAATCTGCCCAATGAACGTGTCCAATGTGTTTGCCCACTGAAACCAACGCTGCTGCAACATCCTCTTCTTCTATATTCATATGAAAAAGATCACACAGAAGACGCACCGAATGCAGTTTCTGCGACTCCAAAAAAGTAGCCGCTTGTTTCTGTGTGTTAAAGAGGTCTGTTTCATAACGGTTCAGGGGTTCGTACAGCAGTACCTGTCCATGACTGGCAGCACGTTCACCAAGTTTTCCAAGTGCATCAGAAAGCATAGTCAGAGCCGTATCGTGTGTTTCTGCTTGGCTACTCCGGCCCTGCATGGATCCGATGATTGCTGAAGCACCACATTCACCAGCTAC
>CACORA010000050.1 GCA_902629495.1 Planctomycetaceae bacterium | reverse complement strand
AATTGGTCCGGCGGTCAAGGGAGCATTGAAAACACCGTCTGCAAGTACGTCGTATGGTGTGTCCGATTCATGCTTGGTTGTGGGGATCGTCAGGGTCCCTTGAAGATTGTTTTCGTCTTCAAATGTCAGCACGTTCCCATCAGGTGCACTATCTGTATCACTGCAGTCAAACGGTCGTGCAGAGCCAACAATTGTCTGACTCGACAAGGGGGAGTTAGGTGCTGATGAAAGCCAGAACACTCCATTCGATGGAGGTGGATCGTTGACGTCGTTTTTGGAGAGATCACCAGTAGGGCTGGCCTTCAGCTGCGGAGTTGGCTCAGCGAAGTAGAAGGCTCGCTCAACGTCTGGCCCACCAGGGCGACTTGGGTCAAGGATCGTTTTATCCGTATTGGATGTCACAAACCCTGTTGGATCTGCACCGAAGGCTTCATCACCACGGACGGCTGCCAGTCGCCAGACCGGTGAACGTTGGCTGGCATTTGCATGTGGCACAACCTTATCGAGCTGGATCGTCGTGGTTGTGAGTAGTCGAGATGGGTCTGCGTCAATCTGGCCATTTGAATTCGTGTCTTCGCCGGCAGTCAGCGTGTTATTGTTGTTCGTATCCTCGGTTGCGACCAATTCCATCGGAAGGGGATCGCCCCGTAGGTCATCGCCGTTGGCGTCTTGCACAGCAACGACACCCGACCCATCAAACTGCATGGCCTTCGATGCTGGAGGCACAGTGAGCTCTACAAAAAAAGCACCTACCGGCGGGCGTTCCTGATCGAAGTCATCATCCGCTGCATCGGCAGGCGTTGGGTTGGCAGGGTCGTCTTTTTCTCCCTCCATATGTCCACCAACCGGCAGGTCATCGGTTCGACGGTCATGCCAGGCGAACGTCTCTGTGATGAGGAGCTCTGGTCGTTCGCAGCCCCACACGGTGTCTGATGGATTCCATGCTGTGATGTTTGGTCGCCAGTCTGGGTCAAATGCAAATCGGGTCATGATGGAATCCGCGTCACGAAAGTCGACGATATTGACGGCATATTGGGCCAGATTCTCCATGATCGTTGCATCGAGCGTGGTGCCGTTTTCGAGGGCAACACCGACAAGTATGGAAAAGATATGGCGGGCAAATTGCTGACGCTTATCCGTACCCACGGAGTCGTTTTCTTCATCAAAGTTGGGGAATACATTGAACGGACGATTCATATCCATGCGAAGCCCGGCAATTGTCTCCGGTGCAAGAACGTCGTTGGCCGCATTGCCAGTATTTAGGATGGCCTGAAACTGGTCTGCAATAACGTCCTTCCATGCTGTTCCAACGATCGCGGTTGTGTCCCAGCTTTCTGTTGTCAGGCGAAGACGGGCATCCGATGCTGCACCATCCAGAATGGCTTCAAGACGACGGGAAAGCCGAAGGCTGTCAGGGTCATAGAGTCTGAGCAGGGTTTCAAGATCAGCCGGCGTGAAAGGATTATCAATTTTTTCACCACCGGTTGCCTCATTTTCCATTGACGCCACCTGTGATCCCGAACGGGTGAGATTGGCCTCGTAGGGATCATCCACAACCTCATTGTCGCTCGCAGTTGATCGTTGGATTTGGTCCCAATAGGGCTTGTAATAGACAGGCTGCCCTGTCTGGGGATCTGCCCAGATCCGCATTCGTCCTTTGAGATCCGGAGGCGTGCCATATCGGGATGGAAGAGGATGCGGATCTCCCGATGGATTGAGGAAAAAACTACTGGCAATAAAGTCACCAGCATTATTGGGGTCGGTTATCAGCCGGACATCCCATTGTTCCATATCCTGCGTTGATGGATCGTTCCTCTGCCTCAGCCCAGGCCGCGGCAACGTTGTCGGATCAATCGGTGCATTTAGATCTGGATTCCAGTTGGTTGCTCCATAGCGGCCATTCGCGCGATCCAACGAAGGAAGGTTCCGACGGGTAAGGAGCCTATCATTGGTTCGTGTTTGGGAGGCACTCGTCATACCACCAGCGGCTCTGGCAGTTTTCGCAATGGTTGTTTGTTGAAGGCTGGCCCCCTGATTTGTTTGCATACCATTTTCAAAGTCGTACCCTTTCCGAACGGATATGCCGGCTGGCGTGCCTGCAAGGCCAACGGGAAGGGAGCCAAGATACTGCGCACCGGTTCCCCAAAGATATGTTCCTGAAGTAGAGATAGCATCTGGCTGAGCTGTATCACCATTACCATTGTTTAGTTCAGCATCATATGCGTCAGCATCACTGAGCGCATCATGCACATTCAGATTGATTCGGCCATCAAGATCCATCACATGGATGGCGGCTCGTGGCGTGATGACCATGCCATTGGACGCGGTAAATGAGGGCAGACCGAGTGAAATAAATCGACTATCTGCAATGCCGTCGCCATCGTTATCCACGACGAGGGGGTCGGTTGTAGGATCGAGCGGCCCTGTCCCATTCAGAGGTGACTGGGTGACGGTGGTGGAGATACTGGTATTACCGTTGTCATCTGTCGATATCGGGACAACCTTACTCAGCAGTGGGTTTTTCGCATCAAAGCCATCGTACGGTTCATTCGTGCCAGAGTCATCAAACTCCCGACCATTGATAATGAAGTCTGTGCCGGTCCGTTTGAGTGCTTTGGATACAGCTGACACCACCAGTTCGTAGGAAATGGTGGTGCCGGATGCGGTGCGGCCTGCCGGAATAATGATTACCCCCGGGCGGGTACCAAGAATACGCACACTTGCGGTCAGGCCAGGAAGGGTCAGGGTGAGTACACGACCGGGAAGCGTATGCATATCAGCAGCAGGGATGCTGCTTGTGGAAAGCTCAAGAAACGCGTCACTCCCCTCATATTGCCTTGGGGCTGCAGTAATCTCTCCGGTCAGTGTGCGGGTGCCATATTTATCACCGAGCAGGTCGTCACCTGCGCCGACATGGGGAATTGTTGTATCCAGTGTGCCACGAGCAACGATGAGAAACGCCTGATCAACCAGGCGATCTGACGAGCCGCCGGACACCGCCTGCGAACTGGTTCTCCGGGCGAACGCCCGGGCCACTTTTCGTGCTCGCATGGCAACCACCACGTAGGTTGCACCAAGCATGAGAAACAGTGTCAGCATGCTCAGGACAACAAGAAGCAAGACTCCCCGTTTTGAAGAGGAATGTTCGCTGCGTCGAAAGGCTCTTCTTAACTGGACCATGGTGACATCTCCTCGATGGCAATGGTGAATTCAGTCAATGCAATCGCCCCTGGGTAGACATACATTTCATCTGGCACGAATGGCAGATCCTCGCTGAGCAGAAGTTCACCCTCAACTGGAAGACCATCATCAAGGACCGGTGTTGCCATGGCAATCCGTCGCCATGCATGGTTAAACCCATTCGAGAAAAGCATGATGGAATTGCGAGGAAATGCTAAGCGGAAATCGGCTTCATCCGGCGGAACATCATTCACCTTGATGACATTAAGTGGCGCGGTCAATGGATTCCCGCCACTATCTGTGGTCCCCAGATTCAAAGGCAAATCCAGGACAGATTTGATTGGAAGGTCCTCTGATCGGAGTCGTCGGTAAAACGTAACAACAGACACCGTGTAGCGCTGAGGATCATTGTCATTCGGGTCATCCTGGATGGTTGCAAGCCAGCTAAAGTTCCCTTCGTGCATGATCGTGGAGCTGTTGGTGTCATAGAGTGGCGTGGGTGGACCACCTTCATCAGGATCTGGCAGGACATATAACAGGTCATCCTTCCACCGAAAGACACGTTCAGCGTCATTCGAACGATTGACAATATTCTTGAAGGTGACTTTTGCCAGGCCTCGTGGATCGCTTGGACCGTTTGGTCCCTCAGGAAAATTATCGACGCCCAGTGGGTCGATAACAACAGAATACGGAGCCGTTGGCTGAACGTCAGTGCCATTAACGTTAATCAGCCAGTTAGCTGGGTTCAGGCCTCCACGATTGACAAGATCGGCCATGGCAGCACTGCCGACATTGATAGAGGTATTATCAATCATTGCCAGTCGTGCCTGTGATCCACCGGCAGGCACTAGCGCAACAACGCTCGCCAGGCCGACGGCAAGAATACCCATGGAAATAAGCACTTCCATCAGCGTGATGCCACGAGGGTGTGTGTTGAATTGTTGCATGACAAAAAACCTGTTCTGTGTTTCTCTACCCTTTCCCGAGTTTTTGCCGGACAAATTGTTGGGCCGTCAAGAGATTGACACTGGCATTATTCGCAGGGGTTATCCCAGCGGCATTATTCTCAACCGTCATCGACGCTCCTGTTTTTGGATCCAGCACGACCCAGACGGCATACGGATTCTGGATGTTTGCTCCTGGGTTGTCGTCATCTGGTTCGGCAACAACATCATTTCCCGCCTGGGCAGCCGAGCCAATTAATAGCAGGAGCACATCCAGTGGACCGAGATCATGCCGCTCAAATGATCCGTTCGCAGACTGAAGCCATGCTGTTGTTGGGCGACCGAGTGCATCGAACATCACGGCAACCGCTGAGAAGGCTGCCAACGGTCGATACAGCCCACTTGTCCCATGCAGGCCAATCGATGAGTAGGCAGCATCAATACAGGCACCACCTGAGAGCTGACGACTTCGAAAAGAGTTCTTCACTCTTGGCGGGAGGGTGAGTTGGTAGGGAATCGGCGTGCCCACCTTAGGAAAACTATCGTTATTATAGTTATGGTTCTCAAGCATTTGGATGATGCCTGGGCTTGCTACCTGGAAAACACTGGGCGACCCAAGAAACTGAATACGTCCACCGGTCGGATCAGGGCTCGACGGCAATGCAATCATTGCCCGTGGGAGAGGGGGGGCACCAACGGGGCTTGGGCTTGTGACGGTTGCAGTGCCTGAAACCGGGCTTGGCGTGCGGGCAAATTCCAGTGCAAAGAGCGGTTGGCCCAGATTTGTTCCCTCAAGCCAGACGCCGACGCCTTTACTCTGACCAATCGATTGAGACGATGCATCCGAGAGATGGAGACTCATCAGATCAGCGGCATTACTCAGCACACGGTTGTCGTTATTCGACTGGAGCATTGGGCCAACGGTCAGCGCAAGGAGCCCGATGATGGTTACTACCACCAGCAGCTCGACGAGCGTCATGGCGTTTCGTGTATTGGTTGTAGACCGGTACATGTGAGCACCTCTTACTCTGCCATGAGAGCATGGTTGGTGATGTTATCTACATAGGCAGTTGGGTTATCTGTTTTGGGCGCGCCAACAAGACCGCTGCCAGGATTGAACGTCATAATCGGAGAATCCTCTTCTGGATCTGGTTGTGGCTGAAATGCAGCGTCCGGCCAGCCTGTTCCTGCAGTGACAAGCCCATAGCCGTCCGGTCCTGAGAGTGGGTCATTCATTGCTTCGTCTGGGCCCGGTGAATAGATCAGCGGAAAGAGGGGAGAGGCCAGGGCGTCTTCGAGGGGTTCGCTGACATCAAATGGATCTCCTGTTGTGGATCCATCCTGAACGATCGAGACGAACCCAGGCGCCCAACGAAAAAATGCAATGGGTCGTTTCCAGCCATCCCAGAATTCAAACAGGCCATCCGCATCGATATCGCCAACCTGACCAGGCTGAATGCTCTCGACAAAATCAGGAAACCGACCTGATCGTGTGATGATCATATAGAGGCACTCTGCACTCTGATACTTGGTCAGGTTGCTGGTGTTGGTACAGGTGGCACGATGGCGTGCATAGGCACGGCCCGCAGGAGTTACAGGCGTGCTTGGGGTAGTCGCCACCTCTGCCCACGAGTCCGGGAGTTCCTCACGCATTTTCCTTCGAAGATTCCAGAGACCACCCGGTCTGGCTTCGTCTTCATACTCTTCATACCAGTCAAGAATGGCATCATTGAGTTTATTGATCATGAATTCCGTGCTCTCAATTTTTGAGAGTTTCGCAGCGCCTGACAGCGCTGAGAATGTCAGGGTGCCAAGAATCGAGAGAATCGCCATGACGACGACAATCTCAATGAGCGTGTAGCCGCCTGGAGAGCTTCGGAATGTTGATGATCGAGGTGCCATCAATCATGGGTCTCCTCGAGTAGATGACCAGAAATTTGAGATGTCATCCTCAGTTCCCCATTCTCCATCACGGCCAGCGCAGAGAATCTGGAAGGTATCCGGGTTATACTTTTCACCCGTATCTGGATTTGTTTCAGCACGGTATTTGTTTGCTGGAACAGTAAAATCTGTGTTATTGGCCGTGTAGGTCAATAGAGCAGAAGGATAGGCATAGGCTGTTCCGTAGTTGTTCTTGGGAATATAGACGAAAGGACTCTGCGGCAGCTTGCTCGGGAAATAGATGGCCCCTGTCTCAATGTTACTGCCGTCTTCCTTGCCAAGCCGTGATGTATCGAAATTGTAGAGCGGTTCGCGGTCCTTCGTTGTATCCAATGGAGACAGCGGGTTGTTTGTAAATCCGCCCAACCAGAATCGCATCGCATTGAAAGGCCTAATCGCACTGGGCATTACTCCTTCATCAATACTTGTTTTTATTTCATTAGGGTCAGTGGTGCTATTGCAGGTCTGACAACGCGGAAAGGCTCTTTGTAGGTGCAACCGCGTATTACTGTGACTACTCTGTGGATTTGGATCCAACGGAGGAAAAGTCCCGACCTGATTTCGATAATTCATGATCGCCATGTGCAGCATGTCGACCTCTGACTTGATGGCCGCATTCCGAGCCTTTGAAAGCGCATTCATGACCACAGGTATGGAAATGGCAGCAAGGGTGCCGATGATGCCCACGACAATCATGAGCTCAACAAGGGTAAAGGCACGGCGATGTGAAACAGAAGTGTGCATGGTGTTTTACGAAAGGGTTTGAATAAGTTTGATCAGTGGCATAAAGAGCGCAATCACAATGAATCCTACGGCGCCACCGAGGAAGACGATCAACAGTGGCTCCATGAGGCTTGTCAGGCTCTCTGTCAGCACGGCCACTTCCTCGTCATAGACGTCGGCAACCTTATACAGCATGGTGTCGAGTTCACCGGATTCTTCGCCAACATCCACCATGTTGATCACCAGATCATCAACCACAGGCTGCTTGTATTTCAGCAGATAAAGCAGTGCACCGGCCCCGGGCACAAAGACAGTCCAGAAAAAGGCCGCACCAATATTCAGTGGAGGAACTGAATACTCCTTCAATGGCTTTGCAATGGCTTCACCATCTCGAATCGATTCGGAGACCTTTCCAAAGAGACGCTCAAACATCATGTTGCCAGAGGTCTCCTTGGTGATATTGAGCGCTTCAAGAATCGGAACGCCAGAGGCCAGCAGCGTGCCAAGGGTTCGCGCACTCCGGCTCATGATATTTTTTTCAACAAGCTGTCCAAACACAACGACTTTCAGCGTAAAGAGATCCCACCCCATTCTGAAGTAAGGAATCTTGCAGAGTATTTTGAGAAACAGCTTGAAACCGAACGGGATGGCTGGAATCAGCCACCAGTACGCGGCGACCCAGTTCGAGATATTGATCAAGACCAGGGTGATGTCTGGTAGCGTCGTACCGAAGTCATCAAACATCACCTTAAACTGAGGAACGATTTTCAGCATGATGAAGGTCAAAATGCCAACGGCAACACTCACGACCACGACCGGATAGACCATGGCACCTTTGACTTTTCGTTTGAGTGACTGTGCCCGCTCCATGAATTCAGAGAGCCTCCGAAGGATGACTTCCAACGCACCAGCCGTTTCACCGGCACGAATCATGTTGCAATACAGGCGATCAAAAGCCTTAGGGGATTTACTCATCGCCTCGGATAATGTGGCACCACCTTCAATTTCATCCGTGACATCTAGCAATGCATTCTTCAGCGCACCGGGTTTCTGCATCTCGGCAAGAACCTTGAGGCTTCGCATGATCGGCAGACCGGCATCCTGAAGAATGGAGAGTTGCCGGGTAAAGAGCGTGACCTCTTTTGTCGCTGCCTTTCCAATCGCGAAGGATCGGCCTGATTTTTTATCACCACCCTTTG
>CACORA010000049.1 GCA_902629495.1 Planctomycetaceae bacterium | reverse complement strand
AACTCTGACACGGTGGGGCACAACAGCAATATTGCGACATTGAAGAATCCCCCCTCCAACAGCCTGATTCCTGCAGGCGGAGACGTCTCTGTGACATTCAAGACGGGTGAAGCAATTCCTTCGCAGGTGACGTGTAACATTCATCCATGGATGAAGGGTTGGTTGGTTGTTCGTGACAATCCGTACGGCGCTGTAACATCTTCAGATGGTTCCTTTGAAATTAAGAATCTCCCTGTCGGTGAGGTTGAGCTTCAGTTCTGGCACGAGAAGGCCGGGTACATCTCTGAGATGACAGTGGGTGGAAAGGCAGAATCTGTTTCGAGGGGCCGGAAAAAGGTTGAAGTTGTTGCCTCAGGGACTGATTTAGGTGAGATGAATCTTGACGCATCCTTGTTTGAAAAGTGAAAAAATGGTCTGGTTTTCATTCTGTTGCATGTTGCTCGTTTTCTGTGCCTCAGCAGGTTGCGGTTCCTCGCGTGTTGAAACTGCTCGGGCTGACGGGGCTGCTGCTGTTGCATTGAGAGATTCTTTGCTCGCAGGGTCGTCAAATGAATCGGCGGCCGATGCTGGTCCCAAGGGAACGGGTTGGGCCACGCTCAAGGGTGTTTTTGGTTTTGAGGGAACTGCCCCTTCGGCGAAGGCTTTGGTAGTGGACAAGGACACAGAGGTGTGTTCCAAAGATGGAATGAAGTTATTTGATCGTTCGCTTCTTGTGGACGGTTCATCTAAAGGACTCGCAAACGTGGTTGTTTTTGTTCGCAAATCCAGTCGTGTCAAGAACCCGGTTTCTGAAGAGAAGATTCTTTTTGATCAGAAAAATTGTGAGTTTTTGTCTCCGGTCTTTGCGTCTCGTGTTGGGCAGCCCATCGATGTGAAAAATAGTGACCCTGTTGGTCACAATACCAATATCGCTGGAACGAGTTTCAATCAGTTGATTCCCTCAGGGGAGGCGACGTCATTTACCCCGAACAGGGAAACGGGCATGCCTGTGATGGTGACCTGTAATATTCATCCATGGATGAAGGCCTATGCAGTGTTCCGGGACGATGGGTATGTGGCTGTCTCTGGCGCAGATGGGGCGTTCACTATTTCCGATCTGCCGGCTGGAGAGCCGTTAGAGTTTCAGGTGTGGCATGAGCGATCGTCCGGTCCAAATGGTGCGTTGGCCCTCGATCAGCCTGAATTGAAATGGTCGTCAAAGGGTCGGTTCAAATTAACGCTTCAAGAAGATGAGGTGAGAGATCTCGGTACGCTTGTCGTTCCAGCGAGTGCTTTGGGAATGTAGTTCATAAGGAAGAGTTGTCGGCGATGACTTCACAATTGATGGATATCTCAAGAAAAAGTTGTGGTGGAGCCTGGTGGGCTCTTGTGTTGAGTGTATTGATCACGGTCTCTACAGGGTGTGGTGAAACGCCGTCAGCTTCTTTTCGTCTCAATATGGTGGAGGCTACAAAACAGAGGCTCACGTCTGTTCAGGAGCAGCAGGTTGCAACGATCCTGTTGGCGATGTTTGGAACCCCAGATGAGCCACACTGTCTCCCAGAGTCTGGGTTGGATGAAGCAAAATTGCGATTGGCGGCAGGTCCTGTTCGAAGTGACATCTCAGGGAGAAAGAATGGTCTTTTTCGTGAGCATTGCGTTCATTGCCATGGTGTTACCGGGGACGGGTTAGGTCCAACGGCTGCATTTCTTAATCCGTATCCGCGAGACTACCGTCCCGGCGTTTTCAAATTTAAGAGTACTGAGCGTGCTGATAAACCAACCGATCAGGATCTCGTTCGGATTTTGCATAACGGGATTGTCGGCACGTCAATGCCGTCTTTTGCTTTGCTGAGTGATCTCGAAATTGATGCTCTGGTTGAATATGTAAAATACCTCAGTATCCGAGGGGAGACTGAGTTGTCACTGATGCGGGCGTTCTTTGAGTTGGATGACGAGGATGAGGGCAAGTTGCCTGAAACGCGTGAGTTTCTCGTTGAGGAAATGATGCTTCCTGCTGCTGAAAGGTGGCAGTCGGCTCCCGATGCAGTTATTGGTGTTCCAGACATGCCTGAAGATCTTGATCTTGTTGCTTCAATCGCAAAAGGAAAAGAGTTGTTTTATGGTAACAAAGCCAATTGTGTGAAGTGTCATGGAGTGACCGCTTTGGGTGATGGTCAAGCGAATGATTATGATGACTGGAATAAGTCAATTGTGCAGTGGAGTCAGGATGTTGCTGGGGACAAAGATGCGGCGTGGGTGGCTCGTGCAACGCAGGTTTTGGATGGAGATGCACTTCGTCCGAGAACCATTCCCCCGAGAAACCTTCGCAAAGGTCTTTATCGGGGTGGTCGTCGTCCAATTGATTTATATTACAGGATTCATGCGGGCATTAATGGCGCACCGATGCCTGCTGCTAAGGGTACTGTAGCTCCTGAGGACATTTGGCATATTGTGAATTACGTGCGTTCGCTTCCGTATGATTTCGATGGTGAGATGGGTGTTGATCGGCCGATGATCGTCGCTCAGGATAACTAAGGTGATTGAGGAGAGATTTGTGGGTAGTAGATTGGTCGGAATATTTTGGGCGCTTCTTTTCTTGGCAGTGCCTGTCTTGGGTGTGGCTACTTTCGCGGTGGCTCCTGCGATCAATATATGGCTGCCCAAAGATATTTCTTCCCATGGTGCCGCCATCGACAGTCTCTTCTACTTCATTTTGGTGCTGACGGGTGTTGTGTTTGTTGCTACTGAAGTGCTGCTTTTTTGGTTTATCTGGAAATATGATGCAGCACGCAACAATGGGCCGGCAGCCTTCATTCATGGAAGCCATACTCTTGAAGTTGTGTGGACCATTGTTCCAGCGGCCATCTTGCTGTTTCTTGCGATCTATCAGATGAATGCGTGGGCAGATGTGAAGATGCGGCGTCCGCAGATGCAGCCTACGGTTGAAGTGATTGCTCGCCAATTTGAGTGGCGGCTTCGTTATCCAGGCCGTGACGGGATACTTGGCACGATTGATGACTTACATCTTGTGAATGATCTTCACTTGCCCATCGATGAGGACATCCTTGTTCAGTTGAAGAGTATGGATGTTTTGCACAGTTTTTTTCTTCCACATGTACGGATCAAGCAGGACGCTGTCCCTGGTATGAAAATACCGGTCTGGTTCAAGGCGAATGAGACAGGGGCATTCGATATCGTGTGTGCAGAATTGTGTGGATGGGGTCACTACAAAATGAAGGGAAGAGTAACATTTGTAACTCGTCCAGAGTTTGATGAGTGGCTTGAAACGAAGTATGCGGAGCAAGAGGCAACCCAGCCGGATCCTGACGCCGTCACTGTGAATTAGAAGAAGGTTTTATGAGTACTACCGCTATTCCTGAATCATCAACCTCCGTTTCCTTGCCTGAAAAGAAACCAAGGCCGATTGCAGAATTTTTGTCGACGTACGTGTTCTCCAAGGACCATAAGGTCATTGGTCTTCAATTCCTGTTTTCGACGCTTCTCTGGTTTCTGATCGGAGGGTTGTTGGCGCTTGCTGTGCGATGGCAGGTTGCATGGCCTTGGTCTGACGTTCCTGTGCTTGGGAAGCTTTTTGCTCAGCAAGGCGGTCAGATGAGCCCTGAGTTTTACACCATGCTCTTTACAATGCATGCAACTGTAATGATCTTTCTCGTGATCATTCCTATTCTTGCAGGCGCTTTTGGGAACTTCCTTATTCCATTGATGATCGGTGCCGATGATATGGCCTTCCCAACGCTCAATATGTTGTCGTATTGGTTTATGTGGCCCGCCTTTATTGCATTTGGTGCAAGTTTTTTCGTGGAAGGTGGTGCTGCGGCAGGTGGTTGGACCAGTTATCCACCGCTTTCGACGAATACGGCATCGTCTCCGGGGAGTGGTTGGGGCCAAACGCTCTGGCTATTGGGCCTGACGTTTGTCGGTGTTTCATCGATGCTCGGAAGTGTGAATTATATGACGACAATCATCTTGATGCGTGCTCCAGGGATGACCATGTTTCGTCTTCCTATGACGATCTGGGCAATGTTTATTACAGCTGTGCTTCAAGCATTTGCCCTTCCAGTTCTTACGGCCGCTGGTTTCATGCAGCTTGCCGATCGAATTTTCAACACAGGCTTTTTTTCACCAGAAGGATTGGTTGTCAATAATCTGACAAGTGGTCCCGGTGGTGGGCAGCCTCTTCTGTGGCAGCATCTCTTTTGGTTTTACAGCCACCCTGCAGTTTACATCATGATCCTTCCGGCGATGGGTATGGTGAGTGATATTCTGACCACATTTGCACGAAAGCCATTATTCGGTTACCGCCCCATGGTGTACTCGGTGGCAGGGATTGCTGGTCTTGGCTTTATCGTATGGGGGCATCACATGTTCTTGTCGGGCATGAATCCGGCGCTCGGCATTACATTTATGGTCTCAACGATGATGATCGCGCTCCCAAGTGCGGTGAAAACGTTCAATTGGCTTGGAACAATCTGGGGTGGCAAGATCCAATTTACAACGTCAATGCTCTTTGCCATCTCGTTTGTGTCAATGTTTATTATTGGAGGTCTATCGGGGATTTTCATGGCCGCCACCCCTGTCGATATCTTCATCCACGACACGTATTTTATTGTTGCACATTTTCATTATGTTCTTTTTGCTGGAACAGCCATGGGTGTGTGGGCGGCTATCTACTATTGGTTTCCAAAAATGTTTGGAAGATCAATGAATGAATTCTGGGGGAAAGTGCACTTCTTTCTGACCTTCATTTTTCTCAACGGAACATTTTTCACCATGCACATTCTCGGTGCGGTTGGCTTCCCCCGTCGTCTTGCTGATGCCTATCATTACGAGACGTTTCGTCATCTTCAGCCAATGAATGAATTTATGACATGGTGTGCTATCGGGATGGTGGCATCACAGATTATTTTTGCTACGAACTTCATCTATAGCATGTTCAGAGGCCCTGTTGCTGGTAGAAATCCTTGGAATGCCAACACTCTTGAGTGGACGGCACCAAGTCCTCCTGGACATGGGAATTTTGATTTTCAGCCAGTGGTCTACCGTGGCCCGTACGAATACTCCGTTCCTGGCGTTGACAAAGATCATCTCATGCAGACTGATCCTCCAGATGCCCAGGCTGCAGCCGCCGCGCTGGCAGCTCATTAGGCGTTTCGATATCTGGTCCCAGTGATATCTTAACAGCAGATCGCAATTCAAAACAAAATTTCGTTAGTCACAATGAACAAACACTCTTTCAACTGGCCGCATATTGTGAGTTGTGTTCTCGTGGCCTCGACCATGGTGTTGTTGTGCTTCGGCGCGCTTGTGACAACCTATGAAGCGGCTATGGCGGTTCCAGATTGGCCGGCGACGTACGGCCACAATATGTTTCTCTTTCCGTGGGCAGAGTGGGTATGGGGTCCATGGGATCTTTTCTTGGAGCACGGCCATAGGCTTCTCGGTGCTTTTGTAGGTTTGCTTTCACTTGTGATGGTCTTTACTGTCTGGAAAAGTCAAGCATCCCCAATAGTCAAAGCGCTTGCTTTTGCGGCGGTCATGCTTGTTGTCGTGCAAGGGATGTTAGGTGGGGCAAGAGTGCTGCTTGATGATAAGACCATCGCAAAAGTCCATGCCTGTACCGGGCCTTTGTTTTTTTCAGTTGCCACCGCGATTGCAGTTCTTACCCGACGTAAAGCATCATTGCCGCAGAGCGATTCACCCCAGTCCTCTTCGCGAAGGATGTCAGTGGTCCATGATAGAAGAATAGGTTTTGCTGCATCCGGGCTTGTTGTTGCGGCGTATGTTCAACTTGTTGCTGGGGCTCAGTTGCGTCATATCGAATCTGCAAGTATCGGTCCGCGGACATTTCAATGGATGGTCGGTTTCCACGTTGTGGGAGCATTCGTGGTGATGGGACTTGTCGTAGCGTTGGCTGTCCTTCACGGGAGATCACCCTCTGTAGCAAGAAGGTGGTCTTGGTTGCTGGTGTGTCTTGTAGCAGGACAGATCTTCCTTGGTGTCGCTTCGTGGATTGTATCGTGGGGGGGTCCTTCAGGCCTGTTACCTTTCTCGCTTCAATTTTCAGAGCCGATTCAAGCACGAAGTGCATTTGGTGCTATGGTTGTTACAGGCCATGTTCTTCTTGCCATAACGTCACTTGGGGTCACAAGTATCACAACGGAACGTGATCGTGGTGCATTTGATGTTTTATTAGTAACAGATCTCGAGCCACGTGAATTTGTCTGGGGAAAACTCATTGGTGTTTTAGTGGTAGCACGAGAGATCGTGTTGTTGCCTTTAGTGCTATGTGGTGCTTTGGTCATGACAGGGATTGCCAACCTAGAAAACGGCATCTATTTAGCCCTTGGAATGACTTTACTGTCGTTTTTTAGTGCTGTGCTCGGTGTGCATGTTGGCCTTTCGTATCCTGCATCAAGGCAAGCCATTTCAGTCGCATTAGGTACCGTCGCCTTCCTTTTTATCGGTGTCGCAACTGCAATGCGAATTATGGTGGCATTTGGCTCAAGTTTCGAGTTACAACTCGCACCTTTTCTTGCAGTCATTGTTGGAGGGGCAGTAGGTCTCTATGCTGCACTCTCAGCACGAAACCCCTCGCCTGCTATTGGATGGGCCTCGGCAATCCTTCCAGCATTGACATTTGTAGGCATTACTGGCTTTCTTCAGGGAAATCCCTTGCAAGTGCTTCTCGTTGCATTCACAGCCTACGGTTTTGCTACCGTTGCTTTACTTGTACCTGCCATTGGAGCATTCGATGTACTCACAGGTCGATCCATGTCGTAGATGTTTTGTCCTGCCCAATAGCATTGGTTGACTACTGATTCTGCTTCTGAAGCAAAGCAATTCGTTGAACAGTATCGGGGGACAAATCACCTTTCTCTCGAGCTCGACGATAGCTTACGAGTGCTTCAGCAGGACGATTGAGTGCTTCCTGCGACGCACCCTCAAGTACAAGGACATTCGCTGGCACCTGATTTGGCCCATATGTCTCTCCAAGAATGGCAAGGGTCGACAGCGCTCGCCTCGGACGATTTAGCATTTGATATACCTTTGCGGTATCCAAAAGGACCTCACGATTATCTGGAGCAATAGATAAGGCCCTATGAAAATCAGCTAATGCATCTTCAGAGTGACCACGTGCAAGTGCAACCTGTCCATGAAGGTACCATGCTTCTACCGAGTGAGGCGCATTACGAATGGCCTTCTTTGATAATTGATCTGCATCATCAAGCAGTCCAATATTCCAATACATTCTTCCCGCCTCCAGACAAAGACCAACATCCTCAGGAGACAATTCAAGTGCCTTGGTGATCTGTTCAATGGCTTCTACCTTCAATCCTCTTTTCCAGAGAATACTGGCATAGTGCTGTCTCGCATCGATATCCGTTGGACAACGATCGACCGCCTGTGACAAAAGTGTCTCTGCTCCTGGCAGATCCTGCTCATCGACTGCACAAAGACCCTGATTACAGAGACGACGAGCAGCCGCAAGCTCCTTAGGGACAGGATCTTGACGAGTGACCAGACGACATCCCACAAACCCAACCAAGACCAATACGGTCATCATGCAGGATGTACCTACAGAACCATAATGATGCGTTTTGATGAAAGAAATAACTGGTGGCATCACCCACAGGACTCCGAGGGAGATGAGACTGTAGCTCCATGCCAAACATAGCTCAACGGCCAGTTGAACAACTTCACTGACATCCCGATCTACCTGAATGCACTGTCTTACCGCAACCTCCCAATTCAGAGAAACCGATCTTGATGAGAACACGTTCAACTTCGTACTAATCCGAATAACACCTGTCGCCTTGGACTTAATCTTTTTGACACATCCATGCGGTATCACAACCACTTAAGAACGATCATTGGGATGATGTCCATCCTTCTTTTTGGGTGTGATATTCAAGACGAATCTGTACAACCTGCCGCCGCGACCACCAATCAGTTACTTCGTGCAGACACAGCAATGTTGGTAGACATG
>CACORA010000048.1 GCA_902629495.1 Planctomycetaceae bacterium | reverse complement strand
CGCGGTGTGTCCATCACGCCGTCCCGCAGAGGCATTTGGTACAAAATTTCACGGAGGCAGCCACACTCCGCGTGGTTCTGACCCATGTGAGCGTGAAGTGCGAGGTGACTATGCAGCGTGCTCTGGCAACCTGATTGTCGAATATACATTTGGCCCACCGTCAATTAGTGACGCTGAGACGTACGAGTGGGGTGAACGACTTGGGATTGCTACTGGGATTTCTTTTTATCACAGCGCTGTGACGATCGGTCAGGTGTCAGACGGAACATCCACAACATATATGCTTGGCGAAAAGTACATGAATCAAAATAGCTATCTTGATGGATCTGACCCCGCAGATAATGAGGACCTGTATTCAGGCTTCAATAATGACAATCATCGAATCGCCTACTACGACCCTGTCACTGGCGTTGCGCTTACACCGCAGCAGGATCTCCCTGGCATTATAAGTCCACGCTCATTTGGTAGTGCCCACTATGGATCATGTTTTATGTCATTTTGTGATGCATCGGTGCGGGCCATTTCTTACAACATCGATCCAGTTGCCCATCAACGCATGGGAAGCAGGATGGATGGAAACAAAGTAGAGTACGAGTAAGACATGCTGTTAGTCATTCAGGAAATACTTCAAGAATGTGTGCAATTGGCCCGTGGCTGGTTTGATCAGAGGAGTCTGGTTGAAAAGGTTGGGGTTGGGTGTGTGCTCATTATTATTGGAGGAGCAATATCATCCCTCGTGGAATCAGCCTTTTCGTTTTCGGGTGATGAGCAGGTTTTCTCTACTGTGTCAGGGAATGTGAAGTACGCCGACGGCACCCGTTTGCCGTGTTCATCCGTTGCGATTGAATTGAAGTCATGCGGTGCAAACGACGAAGGTCACGGTAATGAAAGGCCGATGTTTTTTCTTGTTGATAAAGACACCGGTGGTTTTTCAGGTGAGAAAATGACCCTCCAGAAAAACCTTCATAAGAATCTTCAATACAGAGTAGTGATTCTTTCGGGGCAGGGTGGATCACTTCCAGAGACGGTTGTTCCTGCGGTCTATAGTGATTACGCAACAACACCCTTGATCCTTCAATTTGATGGAAGTCAGATGAACATTGCCATTGCTCGACCAGAGTTGCTTGCAGAAACAAAAACAGCAGGCAAGACCAAGAAACGCAGGCGAGGGGTGCGGTAGCGGGTTCCATTGCAGGGAGAAACCCATGTGATCTGACGGAAGTGGCGTGTCTTTGTATGATGCCATGGGTTGCGTCATGAACACGGATCTGTGTCGCAATGCCTCGCGTTCATCTTCTCCAAGCAAGGATCGTAGTTCAGATGTCAGATCAGTCATCACATGGAATGCAACAGTGGTCGGGAAAGACTGCCTTAATTACGGGGGTCAGTAGTGGTATTGGTGCAGCCGTTGCCAAACGACTGCTTGCTGAAGAGATGCACGTCGTGGGGTGCGCGCGACGGGTGGATCGCGTGTCAGAGATTCTCCTGGCTGCTGATCCTGCTGGTCATCGTTCTTTGGCAGTTGAGTGTGATGTGCGCGACGAGCAATCGGTGCAGGAAGCATTTCGATTAGCTCGTGAGCGTTTTGGTGGTGTCGATGTGATGATTAATAACGCAGGGCTTGGTCATGCAGCACCACTTGCAGAAGGACTGGTTGATGAGTGGCGTGAGATGCTCGATGTCAATGTTCTCGGGCTGTGTATCTGCACTCGAGAGGCTGTTGCTGATATGCGAAGGAGGGACTGTGCTGGTCACATTATTCATATTGGCTCAATGGCTGGTCAACGTGTTCCAGCTGGGGCAGGGCTCTACTCAGCAACAAAGCATGCCGTTCGAGCGTTGACCGAAGCACTCCGCATGGAACTGCGAGAGGCTGGTGATGCGATTCGTGTCGGTGAAATTTGTCCAGGGTTTGTTGAGACTGGATTTGCACGTCATTATCTCAAGTCGGAACAGAAAGCTCAGGACGTCTATAGTCAATTCAAGGTTCTGGAGGCAGGAGATGTTGCCGAAGCGGTGGCGTATATGCTTTCCTGTCCACAGCATGTGCAGGTTCATGATGTCTTGATGAGACCAACCCAGCAGAAGAGCTAGCTGGCGACACTCATGCGTCTGCGGCCTAATAGGTCTGATCAATGAGAGCGAGCAGGGTGTTTAGCGAGACACAATCTTTGAAAACCATCTGATTGCCGAGCGTATCATAACGGCGGTTGTGTTTGCTGCTTTGCGTTGAATAGGTTCGGGAGACCATTCCGATCACCTGTCCATCAGTATTGAATACGGGTCCGCCACTACTGCCCAGTGTGTAATCGGCAGTGACACTCAGCCAGATTGGAGATGCGGTCGAATGGTATCCGGTTTTCAGAGCGTTACAATGGAAGCGTGACACGACACCTTTACTCAGACTGTAGAAACGACCGGCTGGATGGCTGATGACGGTGACGGCGTCTCCACACTCGGGATGATCACCAAGACAGATAGACGGAAGTTGATCATCTCGTGTATCAATCCTGAGGACTGCCGCATCACCAGCCTTGTTGGCTGCTTGGATGCTTATGACGGGGTACACGTTTCCCAGAGCCGTCATGACTCCAAAGTGATGAGAGGCAGCTTCGTTGAGAACATGGTGATTCGTGACAACAAGTCCAGTGCTTGAAAGAATCCACCCACTTGCCATGGTTCCGAGGTGCCAGTCGTTGCACTTGTCGCACTTATAGATTGATCCAATCACGACAATCGCTGGCGTAACGGCATCATAGAGAGATTGTTTGTTCGCGAGTGAGCAGAGCGTTGGTGAGCGATGAAGGTGTACTGTCTTGCCTTCAGCAGCCACCAGTTGAACAGCAGCCTGCTCTGCGTTGAGCGTGCTGTTCGTATGAGCATGCTGGGAATCTACAAGGCGAGAAAGCTCCGACAGGAATCGTTTCGTAAGAGCATGATCGTTGACAACTGCGGTTGGCGTTGTTGCGAGAATGGCGGAGGGCAACGTTGCGAGGAAACAGAATAGTCCCAAAACAATTGTGCGGGGAAGGCGAGTGCTCATAGTCAAAGGGTACGCTCCATCCCTGATCATGGATCGAGGATTTTGACGATGAGATGCTCATTTGAGCAATCATTGCTGGACGCAGACGGCATAACCGGCCATCATTACCCAGATGTCACGTTGTAATGTGCGTAATCTCCTTCTGGGGAATGAGACTACCGCAGGCTGTTTGTTAAGTGTCGAAAACAGTTGTTTGTTATTCTTCGGGGTGTTGCACCGGAAGAAGCCGCTGCAGTCGTGTCTGGTGATGGACGCGACGCCACTGATGAGAGGGACGACCACATGAGGTTCTGGGGATTCCTTGTACTTGTGACTGCTGCCATTGCAGGCGCAGATGAAACACCAAATATTGTATTGATTGTGGCAGATGATCTTGGCTGGTCAGATGTCGGGTATCACGGTGCAGACTTAATTGAAACACCATCAATCGATGCGCTCGCTACGGAGGGCATGCAGTTTTCTCAAGCCTATGCCATGCCTGTGTGTTCACCAGCACGTGCAGCATTATTGACCGGCGTGCATCCAGCAAGAATACCATTGACGATCTGGTCGGAGGGTTCTCAACGTGGGCCGCAACGTCGGCGCCTTTTGCAGGCAGAGTCATCGCATGATCTTCCTCTTGAACAGGTGACGCTTGCTGAACAACTTCAGTCACGCGGCTATCTCACAGTGACCATTGGAAAATGGCACTTGGGTGATGCATCACATTTTCCTGAGTCGCAGGGCTTCGATATTAATATTGGCGGAACACATTGGGGTGCTCCACATACCTTCTTCTGGCCATATCGTGGAAGTGGACGCTTTGGAAAGGAGGTGCGCTATGTTCCTGGGCTTCCATTCGGGCACGAGGGAGAGTATCTCACTGATCGACTGACTGACGAAGCTGTTCGGATTATTAAAAAAGCTCGTGGTCGGCCATTTTTTTTAGTGCTTGCACATCACGCCCCCCACACGCCCATCGAGGCAAAACCTGCAGACATCGACTATTTTGCAAAGAGGGTGCGACCAGGTATGCACCATCAGAACCCAACGTATGCTGCAATGGTCAAAAGTCTGGATGAGAGCGTCGGGCGTGTTCGAGCCGTGATCAGAGAAGAAGGCTTGGAAAACAATACCGTTTTTATTTTTACCAGTGACAACGGCGGGTATATCGGCATTGATCGACAGTCAGGGCAGACGGTTCCGGTCACTTCTAATTATCCGTTGCGATCGGGTAAAGGGTCGTGTTATGAGGGGGGGGTGCGGGTGCCCTTCTGTATACTGTGGCCCGGAAAAACCCAGTCTGGTCAAATCTGTACAACACCAGTCAGTCTGCTGGATGTGATGCCAACATGCATCGCGGCGCTCGGATTGGATGGAGAAAAAAATCTCGACGGCGTGAGTCTTACTCCCGTTCTCGACAACCCCACGGCGTTGCTCGAGCGAGAATCGCTGTACTTCCATTATCCACATTACTATGCAACCACAACACCTGTGTCAGCGGTGCGTCATGGTCGTTGGAAATTCTTGCACTACTACGAAGATGATCATTGTGAACTCTACGATCTTGAAAATGATCCTCAGGAGCATCACAACTGTGTTGAAACAGAAATGACACAGGTCGCAACATTGCGAAAGATGCTCAATGATTGGCGTATGGAGACAAATGCTCGCGAGCCCACCCCGAATCAACAGTACAAGGCACGTTAGGAAAGCTCCCGAGACAGTTTGTGTTCAATAAAGATGGATCCACATGAAATGACCAAGCACCATGAACAACATGCATAACACTGAATTGGAAAAGTAATTCCGTTATCGAGCAGAAACCCCGTAAGTCCTGGGCCGATGGCTGTTGAGACCACCATGACCGTTGTGGTCAATGAACGGATAGCCCCGAGGTGTTCTGTGCCGTATACAAATGGCAAAAGCGAGCCCCACAATGCTCCTGAGATACCCATCGTGACTCCCATCAATCCAAGTGCGACATACCATACGCCGATGTGCGTTGTGAGACCTACCAGCAACATGCCGATTCCGATGGGCACTAACAGTAAAGGGAGCAGGCGGTGCCCGCCGAACCGATCTACGGCCCATCCTGAAATAAAGGAGGCAACCACACCGGCAATTGCAAAACATGAAATACCTGGAGCCATTGCAACAAGAGACCACTGCTTGATTGCTGAAATGTGAGTCTGGTTGAAAAACAGGACAGTGCCCATGAAGCCCGGGGTGAGTAACGTTGGGAGAAGGGCAGGCAGCAGCCAGTGTCGAATCGCGTCTCCACGTTGCCAGTGGCGACCATAGAGTCCGGAATGTCCATCAGATTCAGAAAGCTCCTGTGGCGTTCGCTTTCCCCCAAGAAGCCATAGCAGGCAAGGACCGATGCCGATACATAAACACAACGCACCGATGATCCATAGAGAACGCCAGCCAAAAGATTGAAGGCACAGAATGGCTGGGGCGGCCAAAAAGATCTCACTGGCAGGATATCCTAGATTGGCAACAGCGACTGCACGTCCACGGTGAGCGACAAACCATCGTCCAATGGCTGTCATCGCAATGTGGCCAAACATACCTTGGCCGCAGAAGCGAAGCAGGAAAATAGCAAGGACGAGTTCCCAGACTGTTGTGCTGATTGCCAGCCACCCAGCCGCAAAAGCGAAGACACATGTTGTGACAATGGCGACGTAGCGCGGACGGACCCGATCGACGATAGACCCTTGCCAAAACATCAACGCAGCTGAAGACAGTGTGGCAAGGGTATAGAGTCCACCCCAACGCCCATCACTCAACGCGTACTCTTTTTTTATGAAATCAGCAGAGAGTGCGATGAACCACGTTTGTCCGAAGACGGATGCAAATGTCAAAAGAAATCCTGCAGCAAGCCATCGGATGTTGGTGAGCAGGAATCGGATCATGAAAAATGTCGAGGCAGGCGTTGAATGTAATACGCCGTGAAATGTCAAAGGCTACAGAGATGAAAAACCGAGTGATGCCAATGCAGCTTTGAGTCGTGTGCGTGCTGCACGGGCTTCTGGATCATCTGAATCACGATGTATGGCTGTAAGTTCGTCAGGCTCTTGAACAAGGTCAAAGAGGCGGCCATCGTTATACAGTTTCCAGCGTTGATCTCGAACCCATCGGAGCCCGCTTGCCTTTCCGTCTGGCTCAACACCACCTGGTTTGGGCAAAACAGCGGATTCAGCGTACGCCCATTTTCGTTGTGTTGCTTCTCCCTTTGTTAGACGCTTTGCAAAACTTATCCCGTCAATAGAGGTGCCTTTGGGTTGTTTTCCCCCTGCCAGTTCCAGAAATGTTGGAAGAAAGTCACTCATGTCGATAAGGTCATCCACCACTTGTCCAGGCTGTATCGTGCCAGGCCAGTTTGCGATCAGTGGGACATTTGTGCCATCGTCGGTGAGTTTCTTTTTACCTCCAGGGATCATTTTGCCATCCTGTTGCGAGAAGACCGGAGTCGTGATGAGTTTCTGGCCTTCGGAGCGAATAATGATGTTCCCAGGAGTACCGTTGTCAGCAATAAACAGGATCAATGTATTGTGACGAAGGTCGAGTGCGTCTAAAGCAGCTACGAGCCTTCCTATATTTCTATCCATTTCGGCCACCATTTCTGCATAACTGTCATAGCGATCGAAAGGACCGTGAGGGACAGGCTTCTTAAGGTCATCCGTCACGTCGTGGCATACCGCCATCGAGTAATACGCAATAAACGGCTTCTGCTGACAAGAACGCATGAAATCGATGAGACCCCGTACGTATAAATCAGGGCCGTAGTGACCAAGAGTATCCTTCCGAACGTCTCCATCCCGGTAGATCATTGGCTCGTAGTATCGAGGCCCCTCATGCCAACCGAACAGATCAGAGTGCTGGAATCCAAGTTGTTGTGGATGGTGTGGTGCATCACGAAGGAGACATAACTGCCACTTGCCAGCGACATACGTCTGATAACCCGTTTGAGTCAGCAGGTTTGACCAGGTGGACGTCTCCTGCCCTTTTGGAAAATCCCCCCACCGTACCTTGCCATGCCGGAAAGGGTACTGGCCAGTCATGAGTGTGAGACGGGTTGGGTGGCAGACCGGCATGCTAAACGCGTGTGTGAACTTCATGCCAGTCCGTGCTAACTCGTTCAGGTGCGGTGTTGGATAGGACTCTCCTCCATAGCACTCGAGAACTTCCTGGCCAACATCGTCCGCAAGGATGAAGAGTATATTGGGTTGAGCAGATTGTTTTTCTCCGGCAAAACCGGATGATGACAGGAGGACAATAAGGAAACAGAAATACAGGTGTGAAAGAGAGCGATTCACCAGTCATATCCCTTCGTCAGAAGTAAGGTTTCAGTCTGCAGGGTGCTCACCGTGTGCAGAACGATTTGGCGTTCGATAGAGAAAGGCATCCGAGGTCAGGAGAGACAAGATCAGTGCTTTCATGCTTCCGCCACCGTTTCGGTAAGCCTGATGGGCGGCCTGAAGAATTGGACCGTCGTGGAGTGTTTCATTACGCCCCATCCAAAACCGGAAAGCATGCCGAACGAATACCTGTTCAGCCCGCTCGCTTGATGCAATCCGTTCAATCATATCCATTGCATTTTCGACTGGACCATCTAGCTGCTCATCACCTGAATCAATGATTGCACCCACTGTCACAACTGGCTTGTCGAGTTCCGTCGTTCGGTATAACCCTGAATGGTTATACATTTCAAATGGCAGCCCAAGTGGATCCATCTTTTGGTGACAGGTCCAGCAATAACTCTGCCTTGTTACTTCCATTCGTTCACGGAGCGTTTTGTGGGGGGCATCCGGCAGCATTGCATCAACAGTGATGGGGATGTCTGGGAGACCACCGCCAAGCAGTCGTTCTCGAACCCATCTTCCACGGCGGATGGCATGATTATCCATAGCATCTGAGTGTGACACTAGCCAGCTTGGATGTGTGAGGATACCCATTCGCTGTCCTTCCGGTGCGGAGGCCAAGACACGATTTGGCTTTAGGGAGCCATTGCCGAAAGAACGGCGGCTCACGCGGGCGTAAATAGTTTCACCGGTAAGAGACGCGGGCTGTACCTTAGAGTCGTCAAGGTTTCTGCGTTTTTTTATTTTATCTTGATATTCGTTCGCCAGGAGTTCTACCTTGCAGGCACGGTCATTGATGGTGTGCA
>CACORA010000047.1 GCA_902629495.1 Planctomycetaceae bacterium | reverse complement strand
ATCTGAAGTTGTTTCATAAAATATATTCCGTCACCAGGATATGTAATGAACTTTGACAGACAGCATTATTCCTGATCAATCCTCCTTGAACAAACAGCTTTTTTGGGTCAGTTTCCTCGATGATGCTGCATCTCCAAGTGTCATATTCGATGAATTCAAACCGCTTTTGCTAAGAAAACATATTTTCCTGTCATAAAACCTTCAAAAAAAATGCGTGTTTATAACGTATATATAATGAGATAGATGCAATAGCAGCTATAATGCTTTCTGAACGCCAGAGCATTGAATTCCGCATCTTATAAGCCATACGCGATTGGGTAGTCTGAATGATGTTGCGGTTGTCACTTCATATCTGTGCTGTTGTCTTCACAACTGTGTGCTGCTGGGTGATGAATGACCATGTCCACGCAGCAACAATGACGACACACGAAGCAGAGGTGTTCTTCGAATCAAAGGTTCGACCGTTACTGATTGCAAAATGCCATGAATGTCATGGCCCCTCTGTCTCCGAAGCAGGACTTCGGCTTGATAGTCGACAAGGCCTTCTTCTAGGAAGTGATACTGGCGCGGTTGTTATTCCCGGGAATGCTAAAAACAGTAAACTTGTAGCCGCTGTAAAGCATACTGATAACCTGGCGATGCCACCGGACACAAAATTGTCTGATGAGGAAATTAATATCCTCGAAACATGGATCGCAGCCGGTGCACTCTGGCCAGAAAAAGAAGGAGCGACACCCAAACCGATAACCCGTGAACAGGCCATGCAGGATCGCATGCAGACCTCACTTGCGTCTCATTGGTCCTTTCAACCACCAAAACCTCAGGTCGCGCATGACCCCAAGTCACTCCAGTTCGTCCCGCCTGATGTTGCTTCCCAATGGAGTCAGTCACCTATTGATCGATTTATCCTAGAAGGCCTGGCGACGAATGAACTGACGCCATCACCAGAGGCACATTCACGGGATCTCTTTCGAAGACTTTACTACAACCTTACAGGCCTTCCGCCTTCTGCGACTGATGCAGATGCATTTGAAGCCAACCCTTCTGAAGAAGCCTATCGGTCTGTCATAGAAAAGCTACTTACTTCAAAGGAGCACGCCGAACATTGGGGCCGCCATTGGCTTGACCTTGCTCGTTATGCAGACACCATGGGCTATGCCTTTGCTGGTCAATCACCACTGTATCCCTTTGCATGGACATACCGTGACTGGGTTATTGATTCATTTCATCAGGATCGTTCCTACAACGATTTCATTACCCTTCAACTTGCAGCCGATCGGATTCGGCCGAAAGTCCCTCGTGACGACTTAGCGGCTCTTGGCTTTCTCACCGTAGGCCGAACCTTTCTTGGAAATCCGCACGATATTATTGACGATCAAATTGATTTGGTGACTCGCGGTTTGATGGGCTTAACAGTAGCTTGTGCTCGATGTCACGATCACAAATATGAACCACTTTCAACCGCTGACTACTACGCACTTCATGGTGTTTTCGCAAGCTGTGAAATCCCTGATGAACTTCCTGTCATTGGTGAAGCCCCGTCCGGACCAGAGGCAGTGACATTTCGAAAGCAACTCATGACATTGGAAAGTCGCATTGCAGAACACAAGGATGCTGTACATAAGCGGGCTATTCATGAGGCGATTGATCATGCTCCTGACTACTTTATGGAAACTGCCCGTCCACTCGCTCGTCCGGACGGACGACCACCAAAAATCGGTGATTACGAACTTTCTCAACTTCTTATTGATCGCTTGAAGCGTTTGCTTGGAGGTGCAAACAAAGATCATCCCATTTTGGGCCCATGGATCGCAGTGAAGAATCTGCCCGATGAAGAAATTCATGAAACGCTCACTGGATTTTCTGGTCCTACAGCAAAGGCTTCCAACCTTAATGCATTGGTCTTGAGTGAAATTATCCGTTCTCAACCAACCACGTTGCGATCTCTAGCCGAAGTCTATAAACGCCTCATTGCCCGCGTTGCTCCGGACTTTGCCGGTGGAGACACACCAGACAAAAACGATTCCGCTGACCTCATTGCATTACGAAAAACTCTTGGATTGGAAGCGACGCCTCTGATAATTCCTTACTCAGACGCAATGCGTGTTGCAAAACGAACCGAAAGAGAAGAACTTCGCAAACGTGAGCAGGCAGTCACAAAACATCGCGCAGAAAGTCCAGGGGGACCTCCTCGGGCAATGGTCTTATTGGATAAAAAAAATCCAGTTGATAGCCATGTTTTCCTCCGTGGAAATTCTGGACGTTCTGGTCCAAAAATCAATAGACGTCTCCCCCAGTTACTTGGAGGCACGCCACTCAGTCGCACCTCAAGCGGACGACTCGAATTAGCGCAGTCAATTGTCTCGTGTGATAACCCACTCACATCGCGCGTGCTTGTCAATTGGGTATGGGCTCATCACTTTGGAAATGGTCTTGTCAGTACACCCGGTGATCTTGGGCTGCGCGGAGAATTACCGAGCAATCAAGCCTTACTCGATGATCTGTCATTTCGATTTATGCATGAAGGCCAATGGAGTCTTCGTTGGCTCCATCGTGAAATTGTGCTTTCAAAGACATGGAGACAATCTGCCGCCATCCGTTCAGATCTTTCCGCCAAGGACCCAGACAATCATTTTTTTGGACGTGCTAATCGAAGAAGGCTTTCATGGGAAGCCTGGCGTGACAGTCTCCTGACTGCTGCTGGTACACTTGAGCGCAAGCAAACGGGGGGCCGAGGAAAGAACCCACTTGATCTTGCATCTATGAGCTCTCGTTCAATCTACTCCTGGCTTGACAGACAAGACGTTCCTGGCCTTCTGAGGACCTTTGATATTGCAAATCCTGATACTGCTGTCCATATCCGCACTCGCACTACGGTGCCTCAGCAAGGTCTTGCCGTCATCAACTCACCGTTGGTTGTCGAGTCTGCAAAGCGGCTCGCTTTGCGCGTTACACAACAAACCGAAAAAGCATCAGAGGCTCAACGCATCACCGAGTTGTGGCGTAATGCTCTATCCAGAAATCCTTCCGAGAAAGAAATCTCGATTGCCAAAATATGGCTGAAAGAATCCTCGTCTTATCCCACGATTAATGACTTTGGTCCGTGGGCAAGACTCGCGCAGGCTATCCTTGGGACAGCTGAATTTCAGTTTATTGACTGATCAACCACTCACCCTCAATCACTACCGATATGAACCCATTTCTTTCATCTCTTTCCAGACGTGAAATGCTCACACGCTCAGGGCTTGGGCTTGGCTGGCTGGCTGCAGAAGGCATGCTGAGCAGCAGTGCATCAGGTGAAAGAACGGTGTCAGCCCCTCCACGCTTGGCGTCGACACTGGCTCCAAAAACTCCTCATTTTGAACCGAAAGCTCGTGCCGTTATTCATATTTTTGCAAACGGTGGCCCGAGTCACGTTGACACATTTGATCCGAAGCCAAAACTCACGACCTATGCAGGCAAAGAAATTCCCAATGCTCTCAAAACAGAGCGGCGCACAGGCGCGGCCTTTCCATCACCTTTTCGGTTTAGCCAGTACGGGGAAAGCGGCCTGTCGGTGAGTGAGCTTTTTCCATCCGTCGCCCGCCACGCTGATCGTCTGCTCGTCATCCGATCCATGCATGCCGATGTTCCTAATCATGAGCCATCACTCATGCTCATGAATTGTGGAGATGCTCGGCTTGTGCGACCAGCAGCTGGTGCATGGGTAACCTATGGCTTAGGCACGGAAAATCAGAACCTTCCTGGCTTCGTTGCCATGTGCCCTGGTGGCTATCCAATCAAGGGAACTGAAAACTGGCGAAGTGCCTTTCTGCCAGGTGTGTTTCAAGGAACATACGTTGATACAAAAAAGAAAAACGTTACAGAACTTGTCGAATATATCCGTCACCCAGTGTTGCCAGCGGACGTCCAAAAAAAACAAATTGATTTGACAGCAACACTTGATCGCGCTCATCTGGCCGCACGGCAGAATGACCCGTTGCTCGAAGCAAGACTTGCTTCGATGGAACTTGCATGGCGCATGCAATTTGAAGCGAATGAAGCATTTGACGTATCTCGAGAACCAAAGCATGTGCTTGATCGCTATGGTGACAGTCCCCAAGGACGACAACTCCTAATCGCCAGACGACTTGTAGAAAGAGGAGTGCGCTACGTACAAGTCTGGCATGGACAGGGTCAACCATGGGACAGTCACTCCAACATTGAGAAAAACCATCGCAAGCTCGCTGGTGAAAGTGATCGACCAATCGGTGCTCTGCTGGATGATCTTGTTGGTCTTGGCCTCCTTGACAGTACGCTTGTCCTGTGGGGAGGAGAATTTGGACGAACACCAACAGTTGAACTTCCAAATGATGCTGGCGTGAAGGCACCGACTGGCCGTGATCACAACCATCATGGATTTACTGTCTGGATGGCTGGTGGTGGAACGAAGGGCGGATCAGTGTATGGCGCGACTGATGAATTTGGTTTTAAGGCTATTGAGAAACCTGTCCATGTTCATGATCTCCAAGCCACAATGCTTCATCTCCTTGGCCTTGATCACAAACGACTCACGTACCGCCACAGCGGCAGAGACTTTCGGCTTACTGATGTGCATGGTGAAGTCATCAATGAATGGATAGCATAGATCAGCAAGCGTGCTGAGATGCACACACATTCCTCACTCTTTTCCACTCATCGAACAAAGCGATACGGCTCGGCTGCGGGGCAATCCGATCGACCCCGCAGCCATTATGCCTTTAGATGGCAGAACCTGCTGTTTCACCTGTACGAATCCGAACAACTTCAGCAAGATCTGTGATGAAGATCTTTCCATCACCGACCTGACCTGTTCGTGCTGTTGTCATGATCTTGTCAATGACACTCTGTGCTTCGTCATTGCCTACCACAACTTCAATCTTTACTTTTGGTAAAAAGTCAACGGAATACTCGGCTCCTCGATAGGTTTCAGTATGGCCCTTTTGTCGGCCAAAACCGCGTACCTCTGTGACCGTCATACCTTTGACACCCATTGCATTAAGGGCATCTTTCACTTCTTCCAACTTAAAGTGACGAACGATTGCTTCAATTTTTTTCATCTCTCGAATTCCCTTTTCTGTCTCTTGAACGCTTCTCAACGAAAACGGATCACGGCGATCCGCCTCACGACACCACTAAAGAGTGCACACAGCGTGCCAAAACCGTAACGGTCTTTTCGCACGCATTCTAACCACATTGAAAGGGAAGAGTGTCTCATCCATGGTGCACATCATGCATGGAAACCGTCCGAAAAAACTATTTTTCTGCTATATTTACGGGCGTTTGGGGCTGTCGCGCAGGTGAGGCGCTGTTCGGTCAAAAATGACTCACTTGACTCGAAGATGGAACACTTTTGAGAGGAGAGGTTCACCGAATGTCTGCTCAGAAACAGTCTTCTCAAAACAGGAGGTCCACCCGCCGATCTTTCATCGCAGCCTCCGTTGGGACAACAGCCGGACTGTCATTCCGTTCTGGATTTTCACATGTTCGTCGGTTTGGCAATGAAACTATTATCGGAAGTGATGATCATCAATTTCGCGTCACCCATCACTTTCCACAACTCCCAGATCACTATAGTTGGCAAACGACACATAATGTTGCCGTTGACTCATCAGAGCATCTCTACGTCATTCATGAGGGCAGAAAGGATCGTAAAGATCATCCTGCAATATTTGTTTTTGATCCTGATGGCAAATTTATTCGTGCCTTCGGAAGTGAGTTCCAGGGTGGTGGTCATGGGATCGAAGTTCGCCGTGAGGGACAAGAGGAGTTTTTGTATGTCTGCGGCTACCAGGGGGTAAAGGCTTTTGCAAAAATGACGCTGCAGGGAGAGATTGTCTGGTTTCGTAAGGCTCCAATGGAATCGAATGCTTACGCTGTTGGAGAAAACCTTTCAACTGAACCAAATTGGAGCCGAAAAGGCTTCCTCCCTACAAATGTTGCATTTCTTGATGATGGTGGTTTCCTGCTGGCCGATGGATATGGCTCCTACAACATCCATCGCTACGATACAAACGCAAACTGGGTGAGTTGTTTTGGTGGCGAAGGCAATGGCCAGGGCACATTTCATACACCTCATGGAATCTGGGTCGATCGCCGACCGGATAAGCATGGTGTTCCACGAAACCCTACCATTGTGGTCTGTGATCGAGCACACAACACGCTGCAGCTATTTGCAATGGATGGAACCTATCAAGAAACACTCAATGGGTTTGGCCTTCCTGCAAACCTTGATACATGGCGTACTCTCATGGTCGTTCCAGAACTCAAGGCATGTGTCACGCTCCTTGATGAGGCAAATCGACCAGTCGTTCAGCTTGGTAAAGCTACCTCACGGCTCGCTGAGATAAAAAACCTTCGAGCCGCACCCAAACTCTGGCGCGAAGGTGAATTTATTCATCCACACGATGCATGTTTCACAGCGGACGGTAGTATCTTCGTTGCAGAGTGGGTTGCGACTGGCAGAATCACAAAACTGGAAAGAATTTCATAGCGTCATTTCGAGAGAACTTTATCATGACAGATGCGAAACAGTACAGTTTCCTCTTGCTTCTTTTGAGCGTACTTTCATTTCTTTTGCCACAACGCGCGCCTACCGCTGCTGGGAGTACCGTTGGCCATGACGTTCGATCTGGGACGCATGACCGACTTGAATACGACTGGCTATGTTTTGCTAATGCTGCAGATACAAATCCCTCTGCTGATCCGCCTGCATCAAATCATGCTGATGCGGTTTTTCAACCCAGCCAAGATCCCTTGCCTGTCAAACCTCCTGCTGATGCCATTGTTCTGTTCGGAGATAGTCATGAAGGCCATCATCAATTCAAGAGCATGGAAGGAGATGATATTGATTGGCCCATCGAAGATGGGAGCCTTATCGTCAAAACATCAAAAACTCATTCAAATCACATCGTCTCTTCTGTCACCTTTGAAGACGCAGATATTCATGTAGAGTTTATGGTGTCTCCAAAATCTCATGGGAATAGCGGCCTCTATATTCATGGTCACTATGAAATGCAAATCCTTGATTCGTTTGGTGTTGATCCACCCACCGAGCATGATGAAGGATCTCTCTACCGCTTTGGCAAACCTCTCGTGAATGCCTCACGCCCTGCAGGAGAGTGGCAGGTGTATGACATACGCTTTCGTGCACCACGACGCGACAAAGCAGGTCAAGTTACTCGCAAGGGGAGTATCACCGCCTGGCTCAATGGCAAGATCGTTCAGGAAGAAATTACCTTTAGCAAACCTCGGTCACCATACATACCATATCGTCATGGTGTGACTGACTTTCTTCGAGGGGTTGAAAAAGAACTTCAGGAGACTGGCTCTGGTCCACTCTTTCTTCAGGATCATGGAAGCCCGACACGGTTTCGCAATATCTGGATTCGACGTCTTGCAGAAGACGATGCAACGGAGTGACTTTTTCGAACACTAATATTCTGACAGGTGCCTCACGTTATCATCACGAACAACAATCCTTTCGACATGATGAACACCTGAGATCGGGCAATCACTTAACGCTGCAAACAGCAATGACCTCTTCCGTGATTCTTGTCATTATTTTCGAAAGGTGGCGCCATCAAGACCGTGGCTCTTCATCAGCCTGTACAGCGTGCCGCGGGGTATACCCGCGGAACGGGCAGCAGCAGAAACATCTCCTGCGAAACGATCAAGCAAGTCTGTAAGATATCCTCGCTCAAATGCTGCCATATGCCTTGCACGCTGGGCAAAAAAACCAGCCTCTTCCCCATCATCCGTATCGTCACTCACACGTTTTCCTGCGCGTGCCACGATATCATCGGGTAAGTCTTCAACTCCTACGGTCTTCGAACGAGTCATTGCAGTTGCTCTTCGGACAGCATTTTGTAATTCACGCACATTACCTGGCCAGTGATAGCCCTTGAGTACCTGATAGGCGTCTGAAGAAAGACCACCCTCACCTCGTCCCATTTCCTGCGCAGCACGATGTGCAAAGGACTCTGCAAGAAGTCCTATATCGTCACCACGCACCCTTAAGGGTGGGAGATCTATTCGGACCACATTAATTCGATAGAACAGATCACGCCGAAACTCATCTCGGGAGACCATGCCGTCAATATCGCGTGATGTGGCTGCTACAACTCGAACATCAACTGTATTCTCCTGCCGAGCACCAACTTTCCGCACTCGTCGCTCCTGTAACACACGTAACAGTTTCGCTTGGACAGCAACAGTCAATTCGCCAACCTCATCAAGGAAAAGCGTTCCTCCATCAGCACATTCAATCAGTCCCATCCGACGACTATCCGCTCCCGTAAACGCACCTTTTTCGTGTCCGAAAAGCTCACTCTCGAGAAGTGAATCAGG
>CACORA010000046.1 GCA_902629495.1 Planctomycetaceae bacterium | reverse complement strand
GTCGTTCCCTCGCAGGTAATTCAGGGATGAGCCTTCGGTCGGCTCGGGATCCTTTTTTTCTTTCAGCGTTGATGCGTGAGGCACACATTCCATTCCCAGAAACCCATCATTGCGCAAAAGGATTACCTCAGGATGGCTCCTTCCTGGCAAAGCAACGAAATAGTACTGGTGGAAGAAGTGTCACCTACTGGGAATCTGATACATCATCAAACAGCTCAACGTTCTGGCAGAAAAGGATCTGTGGCAGCCCGTACTCTGCCTCCTTTATCATGGATCATGGTCAGGCAAACATGCTTGGTATCACTCGACAACTAATCGGACGAGTCTGCAGCAAGCGTTTTCCTTTCGCCTACCATGGTTCGTTGACACTTCGCCACAATGATATCCCAGCAAAGCTACGAGATGTGACCCAAAAATGTGGGACGATATTGGCCCAACGATGCGGTCTCGTTGGTGCTGTTGGGATTGACTTTGTTGTTGATCAAAATAGTCAGCCATGGATGATTGAAGTCAATCCGCGATTTACTGCATCGATGGAATTACACGAACGCACAACAGGACAATCGATTGTTGGTGAACATCTAAGCGCATGCGGCAATACCACGCGGTGTGCTGTAGCACGAGCAGATTCCATTCCTCACCAAAACTGGATAAAAATTATTCTCTTTACAAAAGGGAATTTTCGTGTTGATAAACATGTTCATGCAGTATGGAAAACCTATCAAGAAAGATGGAGTGCCGCCGATGGTGGACAGCCTGCCTTAGCGGATATCCCCACTGCCGATCAAACAATACACGAAGGCTCACCGTCACTCACACTTTTTGCAGTGGGTCGCTGCCCCACTCAGGCAATTGCCAAACTTCAGCAACGAATATCCATATTAAGAGAACATATGCCATTCGCTAGCCTGCCAGACGATGTGGCATCGTCTCCGTAGCGTCATGACAGGTGTACTGCATAAAATAAGCATCTTCTGTTGTGTCTTCGTAAAAATCCTTAAGGACTGACGTGGCAAGGAAACCCATAGATCTGAAGAAAAGTTGGGCAGGCAGATTAGTCTCACGAACCTCGAGTACGATCTGTTGACGTCGCTCTGGCGTCAACTTCGCAATGAGTTTCTTGATCATCATCGCACCAATACCTAATCTTCGATGAGAACGGGCGACAGAAAAATTAAGCACATGCAATCGCCCTCGATGTAACTCATACACCATGAATGCTACAACGGAATCTGCGATCTCAGCTACCATGCCAATACAATTTCGTTGACGAAGACATCGAGTAAAGTCTTCATCACTCCAAGGGAACTCAAAACTCTGCTCCTCAATAGAAAGTACTTCCGCCATATCTCGGCGAATCATCCATCGGATGTGGACACGGCTGTCAGTTGTGGTTTCAAGAGTCACTTCAGCTAAGCTCCGCAAAAGAGTAGCAAAGAACCGTATGTATTCCGCAATGTAAAAATAATCCCTGCTTTGAGGGCACCCTAGCAGGAGCCTCTATGTCAGCCAAGAGGATTCGAAGCTAAAAACAACCTTTTTTTCAAGGGAGAAGCACCCTTGACCCCTTGTTCCCGGACTCCTACTCTCCCTCCTCGTGGTCCACCTAATTCGAACCACGATTCCCCAAATGAATGGGCCCAATGGCTGAACTTATTCGAAAAGAAAAAACATTCACGTTCAGCAACGTGTCATGGCTGCTGATTGGTGCAATTGCCGTTCTTACAGGCTGCGCCGGACCAGCTATTCGTAATCAAAGCCCTGAAGTCGAAGCTCTGCTTAACATAGAAGCTGAAACTCGCCTCGTGGGTGACTATGTCATCCCATGGGGAATGAACTCTCAACGTATTGAACGAGCGGCCCTTGTGACTGGCCTTGCCGGAACAGGTAGTGATCCGCCTCCTAACGCTCGACGACAAGCTCTCCTTTCGGATATGCAAACACGAGGCGTGATCCGCCCAAATAGCCTCCTTGCTTCGCCAACAACATCACTCACATGGGTGCATGGCTATCTCCCGCCAGGCGTACAGAAAGGTGATCGTTTTGATGTGGCTGTCGAAGTCCCTGCAGACTGTGACACCATGAGTCTCGCTGATGGATGGCTCATGGAAACACGCCTCGCCGAGATGGCAATCATTGGAAGCCGTATTCGGGATGGTCACACACTTGGCATTGTTGAAGGACCTCTTCTTGTTGATCCCGTATCAAGTGGAACCCTTGACTCGAAGTCAAAGATCCGAGCCATCATACCTGGTGGAGGCGTATCGCTGTCCTCTCGATCAATCGGTCTTATACTGCAGCCAGAACATCGCTCTGTAGCACTCTCAAAAAGGCTGGGAGATGCCATCAACAGTCGATTTCATACCATTATTCAAAGTTCAAAGAAGGGCGTCGCTACTCCGAAAACGGACCGATTTATTGAATTGGAGATCCCTGCTGAATATCGACATAATTTGGCCCGATATATTCAGGTTATTGGTGCAGTCGCCGTCGTAGAACCGCATAATGGACGTCACGCCAGACTGGATCTTCTTCGCCGTCAACTCTCAGACCCAGTGACTGCACCAACGGCTGCCCTGAGGCTTGAGGCTATCGGAAAGCAAGCGATCTCAATTTTGCGGGAGGGATTAGAATCAAAAGATGCTGAAGTTCGATTCGCCTCTGCAGAAGCACTCGCATATCTCGGAGAGTCAGTTGCGGCGTCTCATTTGGCATCAGCTGCACGGAATCTCCGGAGCGCTAGGCCAGCGGCTCTAGCTGCGTTAACCGTCATTGATGATGCAAATGGTATCGATGCCCTCCAGTCACTTCTTTCGAGTTCAAGTGCTGAAACCCGGTATGGAGCGTTTCGAGCGTTATGGACAATGGACTCTCCTATTCCACTCGTACGGGGAGAACAACTGGGCTCTTCATGTGGTTTTCATGTTCTCAATGTGGAGGGTCCAACCCTCATTCATGCCACTCGGTCTCATCATCCAGAAATCGTACTCTTCGGAACCGAACATCCTCTGGCCGATGGCATGCGTGTTGAAGCAGGACCAGCGATTGTTGTTGTGGTCGAAGGATCAATGGCAACGTGCAGCCGTTTTGACGTTGATGTACCAGATCGAATCATTGAAACAAAAGCTGAAGCAGAATCCGTGCTTCGAGCACTTGCCTCACTCGATGCAACATATCCTGACATCATCCAATTTCTCCAGCAAGCAACGGCCCAAAGGGCTCTCGACTCCCGTTTAGCCTTTGACTCTCTTCCAAAAAGCAACGATGGAAGGGGATCTATTCATGAGGAAATTTCTATACGAAACCGCAGCATTCCAGCCATGGAATCGGTTGAAGCAGCCTTCTCCGGGGAGTCGAGTACCGACGAGTCGTCATGACCAGGCTGAAGGCCCTTGATCTGGTCGGATTTAAGAGTTTTGCCGATCGGACTCGTTTTGAATTTCCCGACGGGATCACGGTCGTTGTAGGACCGAATGGTTCAGGCAAATCTAATGTTGTTGATGCAATTAAGTGGGTGCTTGGTGAACAGTCCATGCGGAGTCTCCGTGGAAAAAATAGCACCGACGTGATCTTTGCTGGTTCGGCGAGTCGAAAGTCACTCAATGTTGCGGAAGTTTCCCTCATTTTCGACAACACCAATCGGGAGCTTCCCGTCGAATCTGACGAAGTTCAAATTGCCCGACGCGTGTACAGAAGTGGGGAAAGTGAATATCTCGTCAATGGGGATACTTCACGACTTCGTGATATTCGCGAGTTGTTTTCAGGAACCGGAGCTGCCACAGAAGCGTATAGCGTGATTGAGCAGGGCCGTGTCGATGCGCTACTTGTTGCCTCTGGCCGTGATCGCCGGATTGTCTTTGAGGAAGCTGCAGGGATCACTCGTTTCCGTGCCCGTCGCGCTGAGGCTCTTCGACGCCTTGAGCGAGCTGAGCAAAACCGGCAACGACTAGCAGATATTGTTGGCGAGGTTTCAAGTCGGCTGCACACTGTCACGCAACAAGCGAAACGGGCAATTCGGTGGCGAACGATGACCGACATGTTGCGTCACTTTCGCATCAGTGCCGCCCGACAGGATCTGTACTCCGTGGATGAAAAGCTCGGTAGCATTTCAAAGGCTATCGAGGAGGCAAAGTCGTGCCATGCCGATGCTGAAGCCTGTATTGCATCAGCAACCTCTCGCCTTGAGACACTCTCTGACAATGAACGCGAACTCATTCCGCGGCTCGAAAAGCAGCGAGAATCTACCACGCATAAATGTGAACTCGTCGCCGCAGCAGAAACAAAAGTAACTCTCTTACAGTCGCGACAGAAGGAGCTTACCGAGGAACTTGTTCGAACGGAATCAGAACTCCAGCAAGCAAAGACGGACACACGCACTCTTGACGGAAAAATCACTGCCGCACAAAACGAACTCAAGCAGCATCTCTCTGAAGCTGAGCGAATTACAACGCTCCAGCAAGAGCAGGAAAATGCCGAAGCAGGCACTCAAGAAAATGTGAGCACAATGCGTCGGCAGCTTGATGCAAAGGCTGATCGTCTTACAAAGCTTCAACATACGCGAATTGGAATCCAAACAACCCGTGATCAGGAGAAAGCGAGGCTTGAAGGCACTGAACGAGAAATGTCTGAATGTCGCGCCCGAATCGAAACTGTACGTGGACAATTAGCTCAAGCACATGAGATGACAGCCACGTGGGAGGGGAATCTATCATCATTACAGCAAGGCTTTGAACGTATATGTGATGAGATTGAAAAACAGGAACTCCTTCATCACGAAACCTCGAAAAAACTGGATGCCGCCTGGCAATCGCTTGCTTCCTGGAAAGCAAAAGTAGAAGCGTGTGCTGAACGTCGCACTCTCATTGAAGAACTCATCGACCGTCACGAAGGGCTGTCTGACGCATCGCGGCAAATCTTGTTGAGTGATGAGAAGTTACCAGGACTGATTGGTGCCGTCGCTGATCTCATGGTTGCGGATGAAACATGGGCGTCTCTCGTTGATCATTCGCTTGGCATGTATGCACAGTGCTTAGTTGTCGATGTGCTGAAGCCTCTGATTTCTGGGCAAACGTTTTGGACTGACTACCAGCATGTTCGTGAGGCACTTTCCGCAGGCGGAAGAGTATCCCTCATCTCGCTTGATTCACTTCAAGATCCACCGCCATTTGAGACTGAACACGCCGGCGTCATTGGTAGGCTTGATGAACTTATTTCAGAAAACGCCCCCCAAGAAGACAGCGTGCAAGCACTCCTTCGTCACAAACTACTTGGTCGCGTCTGGGTTGTTGACTCACTTGCTCATGCCTCGGAATTAGCTTCGTCTGCACCACTTGGGCTTCTTTTCATTACACGAGAGGGAGCAGCCATCTCATCAGATGGCATGCACGAAGTAGGATCTCTTGGAAATAATCTTGCTCTTGTCTCACGACACAGTGAGTACCGCTCGCTTGACGAACGATATCAGGATCTTTCACGATCCGTCTCCAATGAGGAGGCCAATATCAAAAATCTGCAGACAGTGTTGTCGGAAACAAAACTACAGATCCAGCAAGGCATCTCTCGTAAACACCAGACAGGTGAACAAATTGCAGCCTCTCGTGCTGAACTCGGAAGGTCAAAGCGAGAAGGTGAAACGAGCGAGCACACACTCGTTGAAGCAGAGAAGCAACTCAAAGAAACAGAACACCTTCTTGTTGAACATGCAAAAATATTTGATGCCGCAAATGCACATTTGGCAAAGCACGATGACCAGATACACGATGCAGAGGAGGATGTTACATCTGCACGCCTAGCACTCGATTCACTTGATCGGAGCCGAACGGAGGTCACTGCGAGTATTCGACAATTGAGGGAAGAACGGCAGGCATGCGACCAACGAATCAATACCTCGCGTACCGTCGTTGAATCAATGGTTGGTGATGCAGCGATTCGTCGTGCCGATATTGAGGCGGCAGAACGCCGTCGGATGACAGCCAAACAACACCTCACTGAAATTGAATTGTCGTTACTTGCAGCAACATCTGCTTTCTCAGAGGTGGCCGTCTCTGCAGAGTGTTCACGGGACGTTCTTGCCCAGATGACCGCCGATCGAGACGCTATAGCATCGTCAGTACACGCTGAAGATGCAGCCATTAAGAAAGGTCGCGAGGGACTAGCAAAAGCACAGGAAACCATCCATCAACTTGACCTTGAGGCTGGCGAAACCCGTCATCATAAAAATCGTGTAATTGAGCGAATTAGTGATGACTACGAGATTGCAGTGACATCAGAAACACCAGCAGAACCAGCCACTGACGCCGATGGAGTGCCTATTGAAATTCCAGATGACCGGAAGGAACTTGATGAGCGTATTGAAGAACTTCGAAGGAAGCTCTCATCGATGACCACGGTCAATATGGAGGCGCTTTCTGAGGCAGATGCGTTAACAGAACGACTTCAGACGCTTGAGGGCCAACTCCAAGATGTCACCGATGGTAAGCAGGCTATTGAGCAACTCATCACCCGTATTGACGATGAAAGTCGTCGTTTACTGGGAGAAACGATAGAAACAGTACGGGGACACTTTCGAGAGCTTTTTGAGCGAGTCTTTGGCGGGGGACAAGCTGACATTATTCTCGACCCCGAACTCGATTTGCTGGAAACCACTGTTGAGATCAATGCCCGTCCACCAGGGAAAGAGCCTCGCAGCATTTCTCTTCTTTCGGGTGGTGAAAAAACCATGACATGCGTAGCGCTTCTTCTGGCTATTTTTCGTTCTCGCCCCAGTCCGTTCTGTGTTCTTGATGAAGTTGATGCAGCCCTGGATGAAGCTAACATTGATCGGTTTGTTGGGGTGCTACGAGATTTTCTCTCTTCTACCCAGTTCATCGTGGTCACGCATTCGAAAAAGACGATGGCTGCTGGAACAACACTTTATGGAGTGACAATGGAAGAATCTGGGGTATCAAAAAGGGTGTCTGTTCGTTTTGAATCAGATACCGAGTCAGACCAAAAAAGTGGCCAAAAGGCGGCTTAAAGCACAAAAACGGATTCGCCGCAACCAAAATCGGTGCGTTCGTGAGAAGCAACAAATGCGGTGCCATCGATGTCTCCGCAAAGAACGACTCAAGTCTCACGACACGATCATTCGATCTACACCTATGTTGGCCTTACCGTGTGACATGATTCAAACTCAAATGTTTCATTCACAGGGGAACGCAGCAGGGGGGGAATCCTGCGAGTACCGGCCACAAGTAGTCAAGGGAATTTCTCTTTACTGCCTGTGAGTCGCCTCTCATACCTCGCCTTCTGTCTGGCTAACTTCTCATAGGGTGCGATGACGCGGTCGTCCTCGTGAGAACATATCCGCGTCAATGGGGGGCTAGTTTTTTCTAAATCCTTTTTTGGATGCAGAGGCTAGCCAGGACAATTCCGGCTACGAATGATTAATATGGAGTCCACGCGATGAAGGTATTTACCACTGGACAGGTCGCCAAGATCTGTAAAGTCGCTCCTCGAACTGTCAGTAAATGGTTCGATTCAGGGCGGCTGAAGGGCTACCGCATTCCGGGTTCGCAGGATCGCCGCATCCCTCGCGAATACCTGATCAAGTTTCTCAAGGAACATGGCATGCCTCTGGGAGATCTTGAGGATGAGGCCATGGCAAAAGTGCTTCTTGTTGGTCAAGATCAGGTCTTGATCGAGAACGTGAAGCGTCAGCTGCCTGCTGACAAAGACTTTAAGATCCAAGTTGCGGCAAGTGGATTTGAGGCTGGTATCCAAGCCGAAAGTTTTCACCCTGATTGCATCGTCGTCGACTATTCGATTGGTCGCATAGATGCACAGCAAATCTGTCAGAATCTTAGGCGGAATGCTGAGTACTCCGAGACTATTGTGATTGCTCTGTTGCCAGATGATGGTTCACAGATCACAGTGGACCGAGCGCATGTCAACGAGGTTTTCAAAAAGCCTTTTGATGCAGCATTACTTGCAGAACGATTACGGACGCTGATTAGCACACGCAAGGAACTTGTGTGATCTAACGCATATTGGAACGTCCAAACTCCATTCTGGCCGCGGGTCGATGTGTACAACAGGCATGTCGGCCCGCGGCTCTTCTTTGTATTTTAGGACACAAATAAGAGAATTGAATGAAGCTGATGCACATATGCTCTGCCTATACCTGAGCACCATTTAAGAGGTCATCACAAAAAACACGTACCGCGAAGAAAAACCATCCATGCATCCTGCATCGACGGCTTTCACATCATACAACCTTTGAACATCGAAACGAATCCACATTCTGTTTCACCCTACTGCAAATCCCCTCAGGAGCGAGGACAACGAGCGCCCGTAATCGCTGTCCTGAGTACGTTCCACGAACTGCTCCTCATTGATCAGCCAATGTCCGTGCACCGCTGCTCGAAAAGAAATGCATCCTCGAGGATCGCCAGACGGTTCCCACCTGCTATCATGACGCCTCATGACACATCAAACAAACATACAGATGATCAATGTAGGGAACAAACCCGTCACACATCGCACAGCACACGCGGCTGGGCGTCTTAAGGCACGGCCTGAAACCATTCATCGGATTCAGCAAGGAACGCTTGAAAAAGGTGATGCGATTGCAACGGCTCGGATTGCTGGAATTATGGCAGCGAAACAGACCAGTACCATTGTGCCGCTGTGCCACCCTCTCCCACTTGACTCCGTCACCGTCGAAATCGAATGCACAACCCAAGAAATTCTTATTGATGTCATTGTTGAAGCCACTGCTCGCACGGGAGTCGAGATGGAGGCAATGCTTGCGGTCACCGCAACAGCATTAGCACTGTATGACATGAGCAAATCCATTGATCCTGACATGTCGATTGAGGCTGTATATCTGAAGAAAAAAACGGGCGGCGTCCGAGGAGACTATCGCCGCACGTAACACATCGACTTCGTCTTTTGGGCTGTCTTGTGACTATGCATGCCGGTCTGTCTGGGCGAGGATAGGCTCTAATTCTTCAACAAAGTCTCGGATGTCCTTAAATTCCCTATACACACTGGCAAACCGCACGAAGGCAACTTGATCCAGTCCTCGAAGCAACTCCATAACACGCTCTCCAAGCACACGACTTGGAAGTTCCGACTCGTATGCTCCATACAGTTCCCCTTCAAGAGTTGAAACTGCCACTTCGATCTGCTCTTCAGTGATAGGACGCTTCCAACATGCTTTTGCGAGTCCTCGTTTGATCTTATCCCGTTCGAAGGGCTCTCGTTCACCGTCTTTTTTCACAACAGCCAACATCTGTCGCTCAACACGCTCATACGTGGTAAATCTTTTCTTGCACTCAACACATTCCCGACGTCGACGAATCGATGCACCATCATCTCCAGCTCGAGAGTCAATGACTCGATCATTATCGTTACGACAAAAAGGACATCGCATGGTGAATTACCTTCCTTAGGATTTTTTAATCCTAAGATTACTTGCCCTCGATCGACAAGACCGACATTCTCGGTCCTCGATGCTCCAGACTTATTCTGCCTCAGAGACTTTTGATGCACGAGCAAGTTTCCAATCCCGACGTTGCCGAGAACTTGGGATGTTCATGGCTTTTCTGTACTTTGTGACTGTCCGTCGTGCGACCTTAATGCCTCTCTTTGCAAGTTCTGTCACGAGAGCGTCATCACAAAACGGGGCATTTTTAGGCTCACTATCCACAATCTCTTGAAGCTTCATGCGAACGGCGTCCCACGCAACTTCTCCCCCATCTGCCCCCACGGTCCCACCAACAAAGAACCGTCGGAGGGCATACAATCCCCGGGGGGTTTGCAGCCATTTATCATCCACAGCTCGGCTCACCGTTGTTACATGCATGCCAATACGATCAGCGATTTGCTGCATTTTGAGTGGTTCGATTGCCTCAGGTCCTTCTTTGAGAAACGGGGTCTGATGATCAACAATAGCCTGAGATGTCTTGAGGAGCGTGCTTCTGCGCTGCTCAATCGCCTCAATCAACCACTGTGCCGCATTGATCTTTCTCTTGATATAGTCTCGCGTAGCAGTATCAGTCTCTGGATTCGACAACATGTCACGATACAGCGGGCTAATCCGTAAATTTGGCAAGTCAATTTCT
>CACORA010000045.1 GCA_902629495.1 Planctomycetaceae bacterium | reverse complement strand
AAGACGGGCGAGACTTTCTTGCAACTGATTTTGGGCTTCGGACAGCTACTGGCTGGACAGAATGGAGATTTGGAAAAGCCCTCTCTGAAGATACCATCAAAGCAGCCTCAGCCGACCAGCAAGAATCAGAGGGTCTGCTGGAGGCCATTCGTGCTCTTGCTCGCGAGGTCTATGACCAGCGAGTAGTTCAATATGGTGATGCTATGCCCAGCATGGAGCGGTCTGTTGTCCTCCAAATTCTCGATAATGCATGGAAAGATCACCTCCTCGCCATGGATCATCTTCGCTCCAGTGTCGGTCTTCGTGGGTATGCACAGGTAGATCCAAAAGTAGAATATAAGCGAGAGGGGATGAGAACATTTGACTTAATGTGGCAGGGGATTGATGAGCGAGTGGTTGATATTGTGTATCGGATCGAACAGGTAGACGATGGATCTGTGAAAAGCGCATTTCATGAAACAGCTGCCATTCATGAGGATGCTTCATCAGCAACCGCTTTATCGGACGAGACCTCACCTTCTCAAGACCAACCGTCAGCGGACGGTCCGATTGAGCCAATTCGAAATTTTGGTCAGAAAGTGGGGCGCAATGATCCGTGCCCCTGTGGCAGTGGCAAGAAGTTCAAGAATTGCTGTATGAAGTCCGGCAGTGTGGCCTGATACATTAGTCATATGTCTTTTGATGAAATCAAACCCAGAGCCAGGTCATTATTTGATGAATAATGATGCATTTGTGTTCTTTTCTCGCCTGCTGTTTTCTTGGAACAAACCTGCCCTACAGTTGAACTCCAGCAAGCTGTAGCACGGAGGCAAGAATGCTTTTGAATGTTTTGTACGCCATCGTTTTCGTGATGGCCCTCCCGTGGATCGCGTATCGTCAAATATTTGGAAAGCGACCCATTGCATCACTCTGGACGCGGCTTACAGGAAGCATTCCCGAGCTTCCGAATTCAGAAGGGACCCGCATTTGGTGCCATGGCGTCAGCGTTGGGGAAGTACAGCTTTTAGCAGGACTTCTCGAAGAAATCACCCAGCAAGCCGATGTTAGAAACATCCATATTGATTGTGTTCTCTCGAGTTCGACAACAACTGGACTTGAGGTTGCATGCAAGCGGCTCGATCCTGATCGCGTATTTCCTTGTCCTTTCGATTTCACATGGTCTATCCGTCGCACGCTCCAAAAAGCACGCCCGGATATTCTCATCCTCGGAGAATTGGAGTTGTGGCCAAACCTCATGTCTATGACAAGAGCGCGCGGAATACCCATCATCATCGTCAATGCCAGAATGAGCGAACAAAGCTTTCGAGGGTACCGCCTCATCACTCCAATCGTCCGCACCATGCTGCGATGCACTTCACTTGTACTTGCTCGTTCATCCCTTGACGCAGAACGGTTTATTGCTCTAGGCGCTCCCAGCGTTGTAAACAGTGGGTCAATGAAATTTGATGGGCCTCTCGGTGATAAAACAAACCCAAACGTACTTCGTCTTCAAACGAGTGCCGCCATACCGGATGACGCCGTTGTATTTCTTGCTGGAAGCACGCAGGCACCCGAGGAAGAGTTTGCAATACAGGCATTCAAACAAGTGTCAAAATCATTTCCATCACTCTATCTTATGATTGCTCCACGACATGTCGAACGCTCAACGGACATTTCAAAACTTCTTGAATCTTCGGGCATGCGTTGGCAGTTACGGAGTGAGCTTGAACTGAAAAAGCCGGACTCAACTGCCCGGATCCTGCTGATTGATAGTACTGGCGAATTAGGCTGGTGGTGGGGGACCGCTGCTATTGCCTTTGTGGGGGGAAGCCTCGATGGCAAGCGCGGTGGGCAAAATATGATTGAACCTGCATCCTATGGCTGTGCGGTCGCCTTCGGGCCCCACACATGGAACTTTCAAGAGGAAGTGCTGGCCCTTCTCGAGCATGATGCTGCAGAAGTCGTTCGTGATGGACCAGAACTGGAAGCATTCCTGCATCGTTGCATGACGGATAGGGAATTCATGGACTTTCGCAGCCGGCAGGCTGTGTCCCTTGTGTCTGCACGCAGGGGGGCTCGGGCCTCTACGGCAGCACGAATTCTTGACTATGTACACGAGAAAAAAGAAAAGACGGCATCAAGAACTGCCTAGGAGCAACTCTTCCTGTTGCTGTTTTTTGACTCCTTTCTGATAATCTCTTTTTGTCTCCTGTAATAAGGAAGTCTGTCCTTCACACATCTCTTAATCTTCAGGCACGAGGTACATCTGTGGCATCAGGAAAATATTTGTTTACAAGTGAATCAGTCAGTATGGGGCATCCAGATAAGCTTGCTGATCAAATTTCAGATGGAGTACTCGATGCCTATCTCGCACAAGATCCACTGAGTCGGGTAGCTTGTGAAACAATGGTAACAACTGGTCTTGCGGTGATTGCTGGTGAAATTAGTTCCCAAGGTACTGTCGATTACCAAAAGGTTGTACGAGATGTAATTCGTGATGTGGGCTACACCGATGACGAGATGGGAATCTCGGCAGACACATGTGCTGTACTTGTCTCAGTTGACAAGCAATCAAGCGATATTGCCATGGGAGTCAACGATGACTCTGCAGCCGGTAAAGATATTGGAGCCGGTGACCAGGGACTCATGTTCGGGTATGCCTGCAACGACACTCCTGAACTTATGCCAATCCCAATCGCTTTATCTCATCGAATACTTAATCGGCTCACGAATGCGAGAAAAAAGAACATAGTTGACTGGCTGCGTCCAGACTCGAAAAGCCAAGTAACTGTTGAATTTGAAGGCAATCGTCCTCTCCGAGTTGATACCGTTGTGGTTTCGACGCAACATGCCCCTCACGTCAGCAATGACGATATTCGTGAGTTTATTATCGATGAGATCGTCACAAAGGAACTTCCGAATGACCTCGATATCTCAGATATTACCTATCACATCAATCCAACTGGTCGTTTCGTAGTAGGAGGGCCTCACGGAGACTGTGGTCTAACCGGCCGAAAAATAATTGTTGACACCTATGGAGGTTGGGGGCGACATGGTGGTGGAGCATTCTCTGGAAAAGACCCAACGAAAGTTGACCGTAGTGCTGCCTACATGGCTCGCCATGTTGCAAAGAATATTGTTGCAGCAGGTTTAGCTGATCGATGTGAGGTCCAACTGGCGTACGCAATAGGCGTCACGGATCCGGTGAGTGTTCGGGTTGACACGGAAGGCACTGGGAAAGTGCCGGACGAGAGACTGTGCGACCTCATTCGGGAGTTTTTTCCTCTGACACCACGCGGCATTATCGAGGAACTTGATTTGCAAAGTCCAGTGTTTCGGCAGACAGCTGCTGGAGGACATTTTGGCCGGGATGACTTTTCTTGGGAAAAGACTCATCGAGCAAAAGAGCTGGCGAATGCCGCAAATACTACTGTTGGAGCCTCATGAACCTGGGCTTGCCCCGCATCGCCGTGTTGCATGCATCCTCTGATGTCAGTCTAGACCATCCTTCCATTTTGGGTGGTTCTTCGCTTGAGCGACTTCTTCTAACAGTCGCGGCGACTGCCGTTGGGTATTTATCGATAGCCTGTGGTGGCATTCTGCTAATGAGCCGACTGTTCGGCAGTGCCACAGCATCGCCAAATAGTATGTTGCTCATCATTGTCTCTTCCGTAGGGGGGCTGCTCGTGGCTGTGGGCGATTTGGCAAAGTACCATACTGCTGGTCGCTATCATTTCACTGTTCGTTTCGGTTTTCTGATCGCAACAGTAGCGGTAGCACTTCCGCTACCAATGGCCCAACCTGGCACAACTGCAGTAGCTCTCCTCTCTCTCGCGTTTTCTCTGTTGTTGATCGCTCAGCCATTTCTGATGCCTTGGTTCAAAATTTCACCATCCACAAGGAGTTCTGGCCAACAACTGTCATCTGAAATAACTAACACACCAACCTTGCCTGAAAATCTAAATCTTTCTCAGCCAACATTTTTTGCTCTCACTCAGGATGAACACGTACTCCAACGACAGCAGCGATACTCAGACTCAGATGGCTTAGAGTGCATTCGGGGGCAGTTGTTCTTATCCGTTCCATCGGGCGTCCGCAGTGCTTCTGGGCACATTGGTTTCTGTCCACCATTCCCATCAATTCCTACTGTTGAAGTAGAAACAGACTACGATGAGGTTGAGGCAATTGTCTCAGCGACGGAGGTCCTGCCATGGGGCGTTCGAATTGAATGCCGACTCGATGAACCTACTGACGAACCATTTGAAATCCCAATCCAGTTACTTGTAAAGGAAACATCACAGTCCATCGTGACGGATTCGTGATTCACATACCATGGCGCGTTGGCCTGAACATTTGTGGACAACTGTTTTCACATATGGCATTATTTTTATTGGATTTCCAATGCTTTGCCTTCTCTTTTGGCTGTGGGTACGAGGATGACTCATAACCTATTTCCTAATCGTTTACCAAAAACGATCGCAGATCACCTTCTAGACACAGGACAGGGCCATATCCTGGATCACTTTTCAGTCCTTGATGAGAGACAAAAAGATCGTTTCATATCACAACTGAGAAAAATTGATTTCTCTCTTCTTGCTGAAATGCGACAACGCATTTTAGGAAAACAAAATAACCCACATGCTCAGTGCGTTACTCCACAGGCACCACACAACAACACGTTTGATTTAGCCACTGCAGAAACACCCGCCTGTCTTCGATTGCGGGACCCAACAAACCACATCCCACCAGCAGAGGCCATCCAACAGGGGGACGCTGTCGTACGCTCCGGGAAAGTTGGTGCCATCCTAGTCGCAGGAGGACAAGGGTCAAGGCTGGGGTTCAACGGACCAAAGGGTTTATTCAAGATCGGCCCTGTCTCTCAGGCAAGCCTCTTCGAGATTCTCTGCGGAAAAATAATTGCTATCACCAATCGTTACGGCACATCACTGCCATTAGCAATTATGACGAGTTCTGCCACTGACGAAGCCACCAAACAATACTTCCAAGAAAACCATTTTTTTGGCCTTCCATCGAACAAAGTTTTTTTCTTTTGCCAAAAGGACCTGCCGGCTCTTCACGAACGTGAAGGCACATTGCTTCTTAGCGATATGGGGCAATTGGCAATGGCTCCAGATGGACACGGTGGATTGCTTGGAAGTATCTCCGAGACAGACGGTCTTGATTGGTTTTCGAAACAAGGTGTTGAGCACATTGTCTCTTTTCAAGTGGACAATCCTCTCGCCATCCCTTTCGATAGTGAGTTCCTTGGTTATCATGTCCTAACTGAGTCTTGTTTCACTCCACAAGTCATCCAGAAGGTTCATCCCTCTGACCGTGTTGGAGTTGTTGTCGAGTCACAGGGTATCACGAGAGTAGTTGAATACAGTGACCTTCCAGAAGACATTGCCTCAATGCGTCTTCCAAATGGGCGTCTTGTTTTCCACGCAGGGAGCATCGCCGTGCATGCCTTCCAAAGAAAATTTCTTGAGCGAATGGCACAACAAGACAACACACTCCCGCTTCACATGGCCCACAAGTCTGTCCCTTTCATTGACTCCGAGGGGGCCCTCGTCAGTCCCAAGAAACCAAATGCCTATAAATTCGAGCGGTTTCTTTTTGATCTCATGCCACATGCAGGAACAGTAACTGCGGTTGAAATTGATGCAAAGCAAGGCTTCGCCCCGCTCAAGAATACGGCCGGAGCATCAAGTGACACGGCAGAACATGTACGATTTGCCATGGTGTCTCATGCTCGTGAAATGCTAAGAAGTGCTGGCGTTCAAATAGCAGAGAACATTGATGTTGAGCTTGCTGCACATTCAATTATTGATGCAGACGACATCTCTCGTTTTATTCAATCCGGAAGCACAATTGTGACTCCAACTGTCATTGGCTCCTCTTAGACAAAGGATTTAAGAAAGATAATGTTGCATGCAATCATTATGGCTGGTGGTTCGGGAACACGCTTTTGGCCGGCCAGCAGAACGGCTCTCCCAAAACAACTCCTATCACTTTCCGGGACATCAACCCTTCTGGAAAACACTGCACAGCGTCTCGATGGCCTTCTGCCTCATAGTCATGTCATGGTCGTCACATCAGCGAAACTTGTCGATGCAGTAAAACAACAATTGGACTATATACCAACAGATAATGTTGTTGGTGAACCCTGCAAAAGAGATACTGCTCCGTGTATCGGTTTAGCAGCATTGCTGGTCGATCGGAATGATTCAGATGCCACAATGGCTGTCATGCCCTCGGATCATGTCATTTCTCCTTCCCGTGATTTCTGTAAAGCAATCGAACTAGCCGCTAGCGTCGTTGATAAAAATCCAAAACGACTTGTAACCTTTGGGGTTTCTCCTACCTACCCGGCTGAAAGCTTTGGCTATATTGAAACTGGAGAACCATTAACATTTGACGACCTTCCTGATGCAGCCACATCCGTTTACCGCGTTAAGAGCTTTAAGGAAAAGCCTGCAGCAAGCGTAGCCCAAGAGTACCTTGAGTCCGGTGGCTACCTCTGGAATGCTGGTATCTTTGTGTGGAAAGCGCGAACAATCATAGACTTGCTTGCAGAACACCAGCCTGACTGTCTCGCTCGCCTTCGATCGATCGTTGCTGCCTGGGACACACCTCAGCGAGACGCTGTTTTTGCAGAAGAGTTTTCTGCCATCAAAGGTATTTCTATCGATTACGCCGTTCTGGAGAAAGCAAAAGATGTCAGCGTCATACAAGCTTCGTTTTCTTGGGACGATCTCGGGGGCTGGTCTGCAGTTGCTCGACAGCGTGGTGTAGACGCACATGGCAACACCGTCGTAGGAAAACATCTTGGAATCACGTCGATGAATTCTATCATTCAGTCCGACAGCCAGCATCTGGTCGTCACGATGGGGGTTAGTGATATGCTTATTGTGCATACGCCCGATGCGACGCTTATCGCCAACCGCACCCATGAAGAGGCCATTCGAAAGGTTGTTGAAGAGATCAAGGAGCGAGGATGGGACGAATACTTGTAATTATCGCAACATTGCTGGTTGCTCAATTCCAAGGAGTCCTGCCAGCTGATGAGAACAAACTCTTCAATACTACTTCTTGGCTGAAAAGCCTCCGTTCCTCGGCAGATTCACTTCGTTGGTCTGATGAAGCTATTCAACATGGCTGGCGACTCCAACGTCAACCTGGCACAGAGAACTATCGTGTTCTGGATCCCAAAGAAAATACCCTTTGCTCGGGTGATGCTGACGAATGCCATGAGGCTTTTGTGGATCTAATGAAGACAAACAAAAACGTACAGGTATCTGGCTCAACAGTCATTGTACTGCATGGACTTGGCAGAGGACGGCAATCAATGGAACCACTCGTCAATCATTTGAGAGACAGTCTTCGCTCTTCAATTCTTTCGTTCGGCTACGCGAGCACAAAAGCCCATATCTCGGAACACGGTCAAGCTTTAGCCAATGTTGTCTCTGGTCTAAGTGGCTCCACCCATATCAGCTTTGTTGGTCACAGTCTGGGGAATCTTGTTATTCGCAGTTGGTTGTCGCAAGCAAGTGATGAGAGTCTGGAAAAACTTTGTCGTGTTGTGATGCTTGGGCCTCCGAACCAGGGTTCAGACCTTGCAAAGAAAGCCTCAAAAATCTGGATACTAAAGACTTTCTCGCAAGGAGCAGCAAAGGACCTCTTAATTGACTGGGATAACGTGTCTGCATCACTTCCGGCACCACCGTGCTCCTTTGGTATCGTTGCTGGTGGGAAAAATGACAGCCATGGATTTAGTGCTCTTCTGGACGGTGATGATGATAGTGTTGTTCGAGTTGCCGAGACTCGTCTTTCAGGATCAACCGCAACCATAATTGTGCCGGTACGGCATAATGACATGATGCAAAGCCCAACGGTTCAAGATGCTGTCACTGCGTTTCTACTGACAGGCCAGTTTCCTGATCAAAAAAAAGAAGATAGGCATGGACCACAATGATGGCTCAGGCACAATTCCCCCCTGGACGATTAGCTGGTGTTGATTACGGCAGGCGTCGTATCGGCATTGCAGTCTGCGATGAACATAGAATTCTGGCGAGCCCTCTGGTCGTCCATGAGACCACTGGTGACAAGGAAGCCGATGGCCTTTTTTTTCAAACTCTCATCACTGCTGAATCTCTTGTTGGATTTGTCATTGGTTTACCAATCCACTCAGATGGCTCAGATAGTCGAATGTCGGCTGAGGTTGAGCGTTTTGCACATTGGCTTGGCGAAATGAGTGGACTTCCGTTTGTTTTTCAGGACGAACGATACTCTTCTCGTGAAGCAACGGGACTTTTAGCCGGATCAGGGCTTACGCGGGGGAAGAAAAAAAAGAGATTCGATGCGGTCGCAGCCCAGGTTATCCTTGACTCGTGGATCGAATCACAAAAAACAGGCCATGCCAAATCACAAGGCCTTTCATTAGATGATTAAGAGATCTGGATTAAGGAAATGCATCCCCCTCCTCAACGCCTGATACTTGGATGTGGTTATCTTGGACTCCGGGTCGCAAGGAATTGGCTTGAAAGCGGATCAATCGTCTATGCTGTAACTCGCACTCAAGACCGCGCTGCAAAGCTTGCGGCGAGAGGCATCAAGCCACTTCTTGCGGATATCACAAACCCACACTCTCTCAACGAACTTCCGAATGTTAAGACACTTTTATGGTCTGTTGGATTTGATCGATCAGGCCGATCAACCCACCATGATATACACGTGCGCGGCCTATCCAATGTTCTTGAAGCAGTTCCAGGTACTCCCCAAACCATCTTTTGCAGTTCAACCGGTGTCTGGGGAGACAAAGGCGGTGCAGAAGTAAACGAAATGACACCAACAGATCCTTCCCGATCTGCTGGACATGTTCTGGTTGAAGCTGAAGCACTCCTTAAGAAACACCGACTTGGACCTGGCGTCTCTCTTCGATTCGCTGGTCTGTACGGACCTGATCGCGTACCGAGCATAGCGAACCTAAAAGCCGGCATTCCTTTGGCTGTTGATCCCGAAAGCTGGCTTAACCTTATTCACGTTGATGATGCTGCCACTGTGATTTGTGCTACGGCTGATGCGAACAACCCTGCATCTCTCTATGTCGTCTCTGATGGAAATCCCATAAAACGCCGTGAATGGTATGAGCAAATCACGTCCTCAATGGGTATTGATCCACCGTCATGGGATCTGACAGCTCCACGATCTCGCGGCGCAAACAAGCGGGTCGATGCTTCTCAATTATTTAGAGACTTTTCCCTCACACTTTCTCACCCTGATTCACTCCAAACGATCCATGAAATCATACAGAGCGAAAGATTCTCTAATCGGAGAGAGACGTCACGCGACGAACGTCAGTAAAGACTAGACAGACCGCACAATCAGGCCGCGCGAGGCAAGCTTGCTGTTCCCTCCGCAAGTGCCTTGAGGTAGTCAATCGTCACATTCATTGCTTCATTGAAGTAAAAATCTCGTTTGACAACAGGCCGTCGCCCTGGTCCTGATTCCTCTTCTTTTTCTTTTTCTTTATCCTCAGCTGCTTTTCCGTCATTCCATTGCTTCTCGAAATCTGACTCAACAAGTGAGATTTCTTTTTCTTCCTTTCGCTTTTTATATTGCGCGATATCTTGAGCAACTTTTGCAAACTCTTCGTCAGCAGCAACACGAACTGCTGACCGCTCTTTGAGTGCGTCCAACATATCTTCATTCACACGCCCAGATGATTGAAAATCGGCCGGGGGAACCTTATCAAACGCAATAGCATGTTCCAGATCAGATTCGCCGACTGGGAGATGAGTTGTAATACTTGGCAATTCAATATCACTCTTTACTCCCTCAAGCTGCGTACTCAATCCTCCAGGTCGATAGAATTGTTGCATTGTGATTTTGATAGCACCAAGTGACGGAGCATTAGGCAATCTCTGAAAGAGCTGGCGGCCCAAGTCAAGCAGACTTTGCACCGTCCCTTTGCCATGAGTTGACTCATCACCGACAACCAGACCTCTTTTGTAGTCCTGAATTGCGCCAGCAACAATCTCACTAGCACTTGCGCTGAACTTATTTACAAGCACGACAAGAGGCCCATCCCACGCAACTCCAGACTCAACGTCATCATAAGGCTGCACGCGCTTATCAGCATCTTTTACCTGCACGACTGGGCCAGTATCAATAAACAAACCTGTGAGGGATATGGATTCTGGTAAAGAACCTCCTCCATTATTTCTTAAGTCAAGTACGACACAATCAACCTGTTTGTTCCTAAACTCTTCTAGCAACCGACGGCAATCACGCGTGCTGCTCTTGTATTCAGCCTGCCCCTGGCGGGCACCAGCCATATCCATATAGAAACTCGGAAGATTGATAACACCGATTTTATATGGTGAACCGTCAGACTTCTGTCCCTGCTCAATAACTTCCCCACGAGCTTCGGCATCTTTGAGCTCTATCTTTGCTCGAACAATGTCATAGATTTTCGGAGCCGTCTCACCCACAGGTATTACTTTGAGTCGAACGACGGTGCCTCGCTTCCCACGTATGAGCTTGACAACCTCGTTGAGATTCATGTCAACAGCGTCAACGATCTCTCCTTCTTCACCCTGACCAACACCGACAATCCGATCTTTTCTCTTGAGGCGACCATCTTTATCGGCGGCACCACCTGGAACAAGTTCAGCGACCGTCGTAAAACCATCTTCTGCTTTGAGTGATGCCCCAATCCCATCCAATTGTAATCGCATTCCGATTTCAAAATTCTCAAGGGTCCCCGGTGACATA
>CACORA010000044.1 GCA_902629495.1 Planctomycetaceae bacterium | reverse complement strand
TGCTCGTTCCATTCCGTACGGTGAGATCGACAGTTCGCCAACGAAGACATGTATGATGGAGCATCGTGATGAACACGGTATCGCTCATCTAGCTGAATTGGCATTTGGAATGCGACCGACTGAAGAGCTGTATGATCTGAAGGCTGACCCATATCAAATGGTGAATCTGGCCGGTTCAGAAGCGATGGTAGAGGTGCAGGCATCGCTTCGACGACGGCTTTTCGACCATCTCAGAGAGACCGGCGATCCACGCATCGTTGGTGGCGCTATGGATTGGGACTACTACCCGTATTATGGAAAAATCAGTACGCAAGGATGGAGTGTCGATGAAAAGCCTCATTAGGACGTTCGTCCTGTTGCCTGCCACACCCACGACCCATCCGAGTGGAGGCACCTGGTTGTTGTCTTGACATACAAAAGAATCATCAAAGAACTGAAGGCACATCTTCCGGAGAGAAACAAGTGATGAGAATATGGCACACCATCCAGATGCTTGGGGTTTCTATCATCCTTTTGATAGTAGCGTGCGGTGAACTGCATGCGCAGCAGAAACGCAACGTGATTTTTTTTCTTGTGGACGATCTTGGACAGCGGGATGTGGGGTGCTACGGCAGTCGTTTCTATGAAACTCCAGCGATCGACCAGTTGGCAAAAGAAGGCATGCTGTTTGACAATGCCTACGCGACCTGCCACGTTTGCTCACCCAGTCGAGCGAGTATTCTGACCGGAAAGTATCCTGCGCGAACAAACTTGACCGAGTGGCTGGGCGGTCGGCCTGAACGTGACTATGAGAAGTTGCATCATGGTGAAAAACGCATAGCGCTACCCGATGACGAACAAACGCTGGCAGAAACATTGCGCAAGCATGGCTATGCGACTGCAAATTACGGGAAAGCCCATCTGAACAAAGATCCGACGACGTATGGTTTTGATGAAGCGATTACAGGATGGGTTCGATCGTACTACCATCCATTCTCTCAAACGTACTCAAAAACATTGCCGTCAAAGGAAGGCGATTACTATACGGATAAGCTGACTGATGCAGCCATTGATTTTATTAAACGCCACAAAGACCAACCCTTCTTCGTGCACCTTGAACATTTTTCTGTTCACGACCCCATTCAAGGTCGCAAGGATCTTGTAAAGAAGTATGAAAAGAAACTCAGGACCATGCCCAACCAGGAAGGTCCGGATTATATTCTGGAGCCAAACCCGGATGGTCCGGCACTCTCTGAACAAGAGCTCAGCGCTCTTGAAGAAGATGACAACATCACCTCGCATCAAGATGAGCGAGTCTGGTGGGTGAAGCAGAAGCAGGATAACGTCGAATTTGCTGGAATGGTTGAGGCGACGGATGAAAGCCTTGCACGAATTCGTGCGACATTGAAAGAACTTGGCCTAGAAAAAAATACCATCATTATTTTCACAGCTGATAACGGGGGCATGTCGGCCTCCAATCAGTATCGTGGCATTCACCATCCCCGCGAGACACTCAATGAGCGGTTTGCCAGTTCCAATCTCCCGCTTCGTGGTGCCAAAGGCTGGAACTACGAAGGCGGCATTCGTGTGCCGTTGATTGTGTATTGGCCAGGTATGACGCACCCCGGTTCGACATCACAGGCCATTGTGACCGGGACAGATTACTATCCAACCCTGCTCGAGATGTTGGAGCTTCCAGCATTACCGGATCAACATAGAGATGGCAAAAGCTTTGTCCCTGCGTTGAAAGCGGAAGACTACAAACGTGGACCCGTGTACTGGCACTTTCCTCATTACAGTAATCATGGGTACCAGAGTCCAAATGGAGCCGTTCGTTCCGGGCGATATAAATTGATCGAATACTATGAGAATGGCACGGTTCAACTCTTCGATCTGGAAAATGATATTGGCGAACAACACAACCTTGCAGCATCAAAGCCAGAGGTCGTTCGCACGCTCAAGACGATGCTCCATGATTGGCGCAAAGCAGTAGATGCCAAAATGCCCTATCCCAAAACGGCAACATCAACACCCGCTTCCGGTGCCCGCGTTGCAACATCGATCAACAATCGCCTCCCAGCTGAGGTCAAGAAATTTGCGCCTGGGTGGGAAGTCAGAAACTGGGGTGGCCTTGCTATGAAGCCAGGCCTTCGAAAGACATGGCACGGGCGCACGAATGTCCTCATGACGCACCCACAAAGCAGAGATCAGCCCTGTGTGTTATCGCTTCAAACGGATATTCCATCTGGGAAAAAGACGACTCTTTGTTTTGCGGTCACAAGTCATCCGAAGGAAGATTGGAAACTGTGTGTCCGTATTAACGGCGAGGTCGTTCTGGAAAAAACAATCACTGGTGTCTCGTGGCAGGAATGTGAAGTTGATCTTTCAAGCTATGCCGGTAGACCCGTCACGATCGAATTGGAGAATCACGCGAACGGGTGGGCCGTTGAGGCTGCCTACTGGAATCAACTCACACTCATCCAGTAGGCATCATTCCAGACGGAAGACTCCCTGGCCAGTCGGAGAAGAGGTTGTGACATACACGTTGCCCTCTTCATCCTGACCAAATCCAAAGATCGGTAATCCATTCCAGGGAATGGAGTAATTGTTTACTGTCTGGGTGTCATCATCAAAAGAAAGTGCCCAGAGCAGTCCGCTTACAAAATCACCATAGAGATAGGCACCGGATAACTCTTTGATCTTGTTTCCTCGGTATACGCAACCGCCTGTGATCGATTTTCCAATCTGGTGATCATATTGCCACAGAGGTGGTCGGTACGGATCAGACGGTGATGGTGTTGTTTTTGAGCCAAAGGAAAGGGTGCCTTCGAATCGGCTCCAACCATAGTTGCCACCTTTTTCAACAATGTCGATTTCTTCCCAGAGTTCCTGCCCAACATCAGCAACCCATATCCGGCCGGTTTCACGATCACATGAAATCTGCCATGGGTTGCGAAAGCCGTATGCATAAATTTCAGGTCGTGCTCCAGAGCGGCCAACAAAAGGATTATCCGAGGGCACGCCGTAGGCATTTCCTGAATCCTTTGTATCGACATCAATTCGCAGAATTTTTCCAAGCAAGGTGTCGAGATTTTGTCCGCCATCAAATGGATCATTTCGACTTCCACCATCCCCCAGACCGATATAGAGAAAGCCATCGTTGCCAAATGCAATGGAACCACCGTTATGATTTTTAAACGGTTGATCAATCGTCAGCAAAATTTCTTCACTTGATGGGTCTGCCTGATCAGGATTGTCGGACCGGACACGAAAGCGAGAGATTACTTCAGTCTGTGGTGTTGATGCCACGCTGTAACACAGGAAAAATTCTCCGTTGTCCTTGTGGCGTGGATGAAAGGCAAGACCAAGCAGACCTTCTTCATTGGCTTTCTTCCAGAGCGCTGTTGATGGACGCATGTCTAAAAAAAGCTTGCCGTCTTTTTCACCAGGTTGAAAGACATGAATCATGCCACCTTGATCCAGTATGAATCGTCTTCCAGATCCATCATGTGCATGCGTCACAAGTAGTGGACGAAGGGGAAGCACGGGTTTGCCGTCAGCAGACTCTGCTGACCAGCCTTCCCACTGGGCGGATGGAAACGCAGGAACGGCTTTGATACCTAGCGTGCCATCGATGGGCTCTTGGACACCGCCTGCAGGAATTTCACGAATCTTGATCGAGCGGAACGCAACCTCATTCCCGTGATCCTGGAGACACAGATGACCACGCGTTGCTTTTCCAAATTGGGGGAATTTTGAGAACTTACTTTTGGCTACCCGTTCATTCCAATCCTCGCTTCCTTTTTTGAAACGATAGTAGTTCAAGCCATTGATGCAGACCTCTCCAGAGTCAGGAGCAACACGCAGATAGACATGGTTCCACTCACCAGCCGGGCGTGTGGCATCAAGTTCTGATACCGTTCGTCCTGCCGCTTCTTCAGTCTTTTTGACCCATGCAGGAATCTGTGGTTGGTAGAGTTGATACAAAAAGCCTGCTTTTTGTGTTTCATGTCCACCAACATTATCAAGAATCTGTATCTCTGGGCCACTGTGCCAAGGTCGCTGGCCATCTTCTGTCACGTGAAACATGATGCCACTGTTTCCACCAGGACTAATGCGATAGTCCAGTTGGAGTTCAAAGTTTTCAAACTGGTCTTTTGTGATGAGATCTCCGGCACCTTTTTCTGCACGAACCAGCGCACCATCTTCCACTCGCCACCCATCACTAACGGTTTCTTGTTGATAATTACGAAAACCATCTGTGGATGTGCCATCAAAGATCAGTCGCCAGCCTGAACGTTTTTCTGATTCAGAAAGCGTGTTGGGCTCCTGAGCAAGAGTCACACGAGAAAAAAGCACGATGAGAACGAGGGCAAGTTGAAATCGCATGGCATTGATCCTGAGGAAACATGTCTCCCAAACAGTATACGCGTCTTTTTTCCAGAATGTGATAGATCATAGGACACACCGTCAGACCGTCTGTGCACAGGGATTTTCTAGACGTTTATGGTATCTGACGAATGGCAAGCACCTGGTCTGGAGACATCCCTGCCTGTCGCAGTTCCCGGATGGAAAGTCCATCAGCTCGTTTTGCAAGTCGGTGGCCTTGGGCATTACATACAAGGGGCGTATGGCACCATGTCGGCGGTTGCCAGTGGAGTGCTTCATAGATCAGGAGCTGCCGAGCAGTGCTTGTCAGAAGATCTTCACCGCGAACAACCTCCTGAATCTCCATCGCGTAATCATCTGCCACAACAGCCAACTCATATGATGGCAGATCATCACGACGCCAGATGACAAAGTCACCAAAGTCAACACCTGCCGTGCGAGTGATCGTGCCACATCGTGCATCTTCAAATTTAATTGTCTGACCGTCTGGCACCTTGAATCGCCATGGAACTGTTCCGGGTGCATCTCACCTTCAGCATGAGGGGCCACGGCAGCGTCTGCGACATCCTTCCGGGAATGAGGGCTTGGATAGATCACACCGGCCGCCTCAAGACGCTTCCAGATTTCCAGATACCATTCGATTCGTTGGCTTTGACAATAGGGAGAATGTGGGCCTCCGATGTCTGGCCCTTCTGTCCATTCAATTCCAAGCCAGTGAAGATCATCGATGGCTGCCTTCACAAACGCTGGGCGACAACGGGGGCCGTCCAGATCCTCGATCCGCATGACAAGCCCATCAGAAGAGGCATTTTGTGCAGCGGTTGCAAAGGTTTGGGCATGCCCTGCATGAAGCAAGCCGGTCGGTGTAGGAGCAATACGTCCGCGTGGCATAGGAGATGGAATAAGCTGGGAAGGGGCCACAAGCTACAAAAATAGCTGGGAAAAAGAGTCATCTGTCTTGTTTTTCCCTCGAAGAGTATATTCCAAATGTCTGCCTGTTCGTTATCCTTCCTGGCAGAATTCCCATTTCCCCGCCTTAGAGGTGATTCGGTTCCATGGACCTGTCCAAGATTCGCAACATGGGCATTTCAGCCCACATTGACTCCGGTAAAACAACACTGTCAGAACGCATCCTCTTCTACGCTGGTCGTATCCATCGTATTCAAGAAGTGAAGGGTGGTGGTGACGGGGCCACGATGGATTACATGGACCTCGAAAGGGAACGAGGCATTACCATCACCAGTGCTGCGACAAGCGTGACCTGGGAAGATCATGGTATCAACCTTATTGACACTCCCGGCCACGTGGACTTTACCGTCGAAGTTGAACGTAGTCTTCGAGTGCTCGATGGTGCAATACTCGTGTTGTGTGCTGTTGGTGGCGTCCAGAGCCAATCGATGACGGTTGATCGCCAGATGCAGCGATATAAGGTTCCACGCCTTGCGTTTGTCAACAAGATGGATCGAACAGGTGCAAACTTTGAGCGTGTCGTTGGGCAACTGCGTGACAAACTTGGATGTGATGCGGTTCCACTTCAGATGCCAATTGGGAAAGAGGATAACCTTGAAGGGGTTATTGATCTGATTGCCATGAAGGCCATCTATTTTGATGGTGCAAATGGTGAGAATGTTCGTACGGAGGACATTCCTGAGGCACTTGCCAAAGATGCTGCAGAGCAGCGTCACGCTATGCTTGAAGCGCTTGCCATGTACTCTGATCCAATGATGGAAAAGCTTCTTTCAGAAGAAGAGCCAAGTGAAGAAGAGATTCATGCCGTTGTGAAGTCAGCTGTACAAAATCAGAGCATTACGCCGGTCTTTTGCGGATCTGCCTATAAAAACAAAGGCGTGCAGCCACTCCTCGATGCCATCGTGTCCTATCTCCCAAGCCCGGTGGAGAGGAAAATTGTCGCCAAGAAGTGGGATAACCCAGATGAGCTGATTGATCTGACGCCAGATCCCACAAAGCCTTTGGTCGCAATGGCCTTCAAGATTGTTGATGATCCGTATGGTCAGTTGACCTTCATGCGACTCTATCAGGGGTCGGTTCGTAAGGGTGAAACCTATATCAATCAGCGAACCAGTCAGAAGCAGCGTTTCAGTCGTATTGTGCGAATGCATGCCGACAAGCGTGAGGAAATGGATACTGCTGAAGCTGGTGATATTGTTGCTGTCATGGGTGTCGATACGGCAAGTGGTGATACGTATTCCGATGAGCCCAAATACTGCACGCTTGAAAGCATGTATGTGCCAGACTCCGTCATCAAAATGGCGATTACACCAACCAACCGTGATGGTCTTGATCGGCTTGGAAAGGCACTACAGCGATTTACGCGAGAGGATCCAACATTCCGCGTCGCAACTGACGACGAGACCGGTGAGACCGTTATTGCCGGTATGGGTGAATTGCATCTTGATATCTATGTCGAGCGGATTCGTCGTGAGTTCAAGGTTGAAGTAGAAGTTGGTGCACCGAAAGTGAGTTATCGGGAAGCTCCTACCAGACCAACAGACTACGAATACAAGCACAAGAAGCAGACGGGTGGTTCAGGTCAGTTTGCACATATCGTTGGAAAGCTTGAGCCGTTGCCGGAAGATGAGCCAGAGACGTTTGAGTTTATTGATAAAATCGTGGGTGGACGTATTCCTCGTGAATACATTCCATCTGTGGAAAAAGGGTTTCGCACAAGCCTTGAAAAGGGGCCTATCGCAGGCTTTCCGATTGTGGGGGTCAAGGCGACGCTGTCAGATGGTTCCTATCACGATGTTGACTCATCAGATATGGCGTTTCAGGTGTGTGCCCGTACAGGTTTCCGTGAGGCCTTCCTGAATACCAAGCCAGTGTTGCTTGAGCCGATTATGAAAATGGAGGTAGAGGTTCCGGCTGATTTTCAGGGGCCAGTGACGGGAGAATTGAACAAACGACGTGGCCTGATTGTTTCCACGGAGACCGTGGGAAATATCTCAACGATCATTGCCGAGGTGCCACTTGCTGAAACATTTGGGTATTCAACGGACCTGCGAAGTATGACGCAGGGCCAGGGTGTCTTTACCATGGAATTCTCAAAATATCGAGCGACTCCGGGCAATATCCAAAAGGAAATTGTCGAGGAGCGAAAGAAGGCAGAACTCGCAGCGGCTAAGTAACGTTAGGTCGCTTTGGTTCGGCTGCTTTTTCGAGGCTCCATGCGATACGTGCTTTCGAGCAGAAAAAATCCAATGCCGCCTGCTGCCAGGCCAGCCATCCCGCTTGCAAGACAGACGCCCGTGAGCCACGTCCGAGCTGAATCGCTGACCGTGTCTGCAAGTGTGCTCCATGGGTTTGTGACAGCAGCGATGAGCAAAAATAGCCCCATGATGGAGAGCGTTGTCAGGATATGAAACCACGTTCGATGAGTTGCTGTTCGTGTAAAGAGTTGCGGCATATCTGCAGCGAGCATTGTTGTCTCACTCCCGGTTTTCCAGATCCGGTCCGTTGGTTCGATATGCCCTGTCCGGGCCAGCTTTTTCATGCGACGAGATGAATAGGGCCCATGCCGTTTTCCATCGCTTTTCTTGTAGTACCAGTGACGCCGAGACATGATGAAAACGTACCAGAAACAGAGAGAATGCCGGTGTGTCTGCTATACTTCCAATAGGGGCATCCTACGAGATTTCCAATGAACGACACAAACCAGCAGAAAAACATAGCGGCGCCTGAACTTGAAGAAGGCCCGCCGCTTAGACAGATTCTCTCGTGGCTTGGGGATGAGGACTCTCATGAATTTCGTCCTGTCCTGCGGCCGCCGGTGCCTGTGTTGACTGTGCTGGATGACGGCTCTCAGGAGACAGGTGAAGAGCATCGGATTCGAACGGAGTCCTTCAGTATTGGTCGAACGACAGGCCACCTTGTGCTGCCAAATGATCCGTCGCTTTCCGGGACGCATGCGGAAATCCGTAGACTTCCCTGGAAGGGTGCCTATCAATGGCACTTGTGTGATCTTGGAAGTGTGAACGGATCGTTCGTGCGAAGTCTGCGATCGGTGTTTTATGAAACCTCCGTCATGATCATTGGGTCCAGACGATTTCGACTGCGTAATCCATTGCGTCCGAGTGTGAAGCATGTGTCGACAACAGACACCAACAGGATGGATGCTGTTTCTGCTCCTGAGACTGTCTGGCCGGTATTGATCGAGGCCTCAGAAAAACCTAACGCCATTCAACTCCCATTGCGGAGTGAAACCATGACCATTGGACGAACAGGTGGTGGGGCAGATATTGAGCTGGATGATCCACTGGTGGCTGACACACATGCAACCCTGAAGCGGATGCCAGATGGTTCCTGGCTCATGGTTGCCGAGCCAACCCGCAATGGCGTATGGGTTTCCATCAGTTCAATCATGCTGACTGGAAACTGCCTGTTCAGACTCGGTGAGCAGCGGTTTCGTTTTACGCTCCCGTGAGTATCACAGGGGAGTGCGTGAGAGCGACGGCAACCATGCACCGATGATCAAAGATACCTCCAGGTGCTCAACTGCATTGAAGCCGACCACATAACGCGTCGAAGACTTATTTCGTTTCAGGCATGCGGTCACGGTCAGTTGAAATCAGCCTCATTCAAAGTGTATTTTCCACCATTTGATCGAAGCCAGTCATCAGCACGTACTGAATTGGTGTCTAGATAGGTTTGATATCTTGGATTTGGCGGTGGTGGGGGAGTATTATTCCACTTGCTATTGGATGTCAGGAGTTGTGCGTAGACTTCTTTTGCGATGGTGTCATTCAGAAATATCGTATGGCCATCACAAAATACGACGCAGACACCCCCGGAATGATTTGATGATGGTATTCCCAAACCATTCGTTTCATTGTTGATTATCGGCACTGTATAATCCACTTCATTCCCTGGCATGCCAAAGACAGGTTTGAGTACAGACCATGAAGAGATGAGGTCCGTCGGGGGGCCTAAACTAATTGAATCAAAAGCTCTGGCATTGCCAGCAGCATTTTTCTCAGCATAGAGCAGGGTTGTTGATGTGCCATCCTTTCCAGAAATGACATCCAGGTTTGTTCGAGCACCCGTGACTAAACTCTCAGTCTTTGCACTCATCAAAACCCCATCACCTTTGTATTGCATATATTCAGGATTCATTGCAGTTCCGACGTTGTTTGTTAGGCCGGTACCAGCGTTTGCAGAATATGCGATGAGTCCAACAGGGTTATCAGGAGGACTTGTCGGGCAGAGGAAAATCCCGATCTGAACGTCGGAAGCACCGGTAGCCTCAATATCACGGTACACGTCGTTTCGTTCCAGATTTGGCAACAGTGCAACGGGCCAAGGCCGTGTATCGTAAGCTCCGGTATTGCTATCACGCCATGAAGGAAGATAGCCCTGCTGCAGATCATGCTGCGTGGTGGCTTTCCCCAACTGGGCGATGTTGCTCTGACAGGTGTTACGACGCCCGGCTTCTCGAGCGCTTTGAACCGCTGGAAGCAGGAGCCCCATGATTGAACCGATAATGGCGATCACGACGAGAAGTTCTACGAGCGTGAAGGCCTGGCGGGATGACGGGATGACTTTCATGCGAAGATCCTTTTGCTCAGCAAGGTCGAAAAAATGATATGTGCCCATGGAAACCCCTGTCTCTTAAGTATCGCCGAATTCTGTCGAAAAGTCCATGATTTACAATATTCCGAGTGTCTCAAATCTAAGTGTCTTAAAGGGGAACAAACGTGTGCTGAATCGTGACCTGCCGAACCTGCCTGCTTGAGGGCTCGTAGCAGCGAATGCGGATTTCTATTCCACGCAATGGATACGGGTAGGGTGGGCTTGTTTCAGCCTCCTGCGGCTCATCAATCACGCCATTTGTATTGTCATCCCGGCCATTGGTCCCCTCGTCGATGTCTCCATCCCCATCTTCATCCAGCCCGTTTGTTTCATAATGCGAACTGAACGTGTCGTAGATTGCATATGTTGACGTTGTGAGCACATCGTTTTGCGACGCATTGCTTGCTCTGACGCCCCTTGACCGAAAGACATCGGCTGTGGGCGGAAACCCTGTTCCACCAATCGGGCTGGGATTCCCAGTGCCACTGCTTCCAAGGTCAACGTATGTTCCTCCGGCACTCCCTGATGACGGGTCAAACACCTTGATGTCAAAGGCAAGGACATTATCAAGGATCAGATCCTCGCCCTGCCTGTCACCTGTAAACTGAGCATCAAGATACCCATTGTTGTTGAGAGCCCCGCCAACATCAAAAGGAAAGGCGGGGCCTGTCACACTGCCGCCGGTATTAGGATTGGGATTGTGAAGAAAGCGATTCTCCCGTTTGGTCAGGTCACCAAGTGTATTGGGACTAAATAGTCCACTGCCAACTGTACGAAGAGAAATATCATAGTCACTGTAGAGGGCAGGAAGTGCTCCGGTGACCCGATTGTTATTTCCCTGAAATGGCGGAAGTCCGACATAGGGTCTGACCAGGAGTTGCCGCCGATAGAGTGCGTGCAGGGTTGTTCCGGGAACGAGTTGATCCTGTGGATCCATTGGTTGACAGAAATAGATTACTTCCGCATAGGGCGATTCAATCGTACTGACACTCGTACCACCGTTATATCGACCCACAAATGGATCCCCGGCTGACTTTGTTGTGAACATCAGGATGTCATCACAGTCTCCTGACAGAGAGGTGCCAGTTGTTGGTTCGGATCGTATTCCTTCAAGGAGCTCAAAATAGCCAAGTCCATTCTCCGGCCGAAGGGGTGGAAGGGTTTTTGCTGTGATGCCGGCCAGATCAAGGCGGAGCTGCTGGGCAATCCCACGCATCCGCCCATTCATGGTAAGGGTTGCCCGACTCCCTGAAATGCCGGTTCCGAGCATTCCAAAGAGCTGTGCAACAACACCCATGATGATCAGGGTCATGGTGGTTGCCACCAGCATTTCCACCAGTGTCAGACCGTGCCTGCATGAGCGTGGTGTGGCAGATGACCTATTCATTCGATGATCCTCCGAAGCAGGATGGCATCGCTAATGTTGTTGTCACGTCCCTGCTGGTAGGCGACGGGAATGGAGCGATCAAACAGATAGAAACCTCGAAGGCGTTTGATCGGTGTAATTTCATTACCGACACTCTGATCAGCATTTTCTTCAAAGAAACCAATGGTGACCCACACGGCAAAGACATTCGACCGCGTGGTGACACGATCGGCCAATTGAGAGATGGTTGAATACCGGAAATAGGGATTTCGATTGGTGTTGCGATGAAGATGCGGCCCGATAGGATCTCCTGCGTTCTGCGGTGCCCAGTCATCACGCCAGGTCGCTTTTGGGGACGGCACCTTGTTTCGAATGGTATCCAGAAAACCGGTTGATGGTGTTTGGAAAAGTGCCTCCATCCACTGTGGCGCCCGATCGAGTCCAGTGGTCGTCTTCACATCGATGTCCCCGGCATAATCTCCGCTACCGAGCAACGCTCGCCAGGCTCCGGCAGCCTCGTCTGCTGTATCTTTTCCATCAATGATCGTGTTGATATTAATGCGACCGGGTTCTCTGACATGTGACACATGACCATAGGCCAGTTCATCAAGACCAAGGGACTGAAGCGCGGCTGTGTTTGCACCGACATTTGGAATCGTCGTTGCCAGCCCGGCAAAGCGACTGGGCACATGGACGAAGTCGAGGAGGCTCATGATGTCGCCTCCGCTACTGGTTCCGCCATTGGTATCGCCGGCACCGCCGGCATCACTTCGGCCAGTAATGGCATCCCATGGTGCAGGGGGTGTTTCGTCTTCCCAGAAACCAGGAAGGTGGGCAAGTGTTGGGGTGAGATCTGTTTCGACGGAGTAGTGCTTGAGGAGATTGAAAGGTGAGGACGTTGGCACAAGGCTCAGTTCCACGCTATTGGCAAAGGGTCGATTTGGAAAAAAGAACCAAGGAAGTTCGGGGCCCTCCGAAGGTGATGCCGTTGGGTCCGGGCTGCGGGCTGGAGGGTCAGCAAATGTGTGCGTAGGTGCGAGGGGGCTGGTTGGCGTCAGAACGATTGGATCGACGGTAAGATCCTCTGGCTCCTGTGTTGCCGGAGCACGTGCTTCAATATCTTCCTTGGAACGCATGGCCTCGCCATCGCGGAGATCGGCTTTTGCTGGGTCCACGCGGCTGTTCCACAGAGTATCTTCCTGAGAGTCATCCATTGCATCCTTGCCGCCACGTTCAACGGATTCGGCTGTCAGAACATTGTCTCGACCAAAGTCTTTTTGCTGATTGAGATAGGTCAATGGATTGCCACCAGAATAGCCTGGTTCGTCATAACACAGGCCCGCTCCATTATTTGAAA